>WRIF01000152.1 GCA_009782865.1 Promicromonosporaceae bacterium | reverse complement strand
TGGCGCCCGACGACAGCAGGAACTGCCCCACCGTGGCGATGGGCATGGCCGCCTCGATGGGGCAGTTCCTGCTGTCGTCGGGCGCCAAGGGTAAGCGCTACGCCACCCCGCACGCCCGCGTGATGATGCACCAGCCGTCGGGCGGCATCGGCGGCACCACCACGGACGTGCGCATCAACGCCGAGCTGATCATGCACATGAAGAAGCAGCTCTCCGAGATCACGGCAGCCCAGACGGGCCAGCCGTTGGAGAAGATCCTCAAGGACAACGACCGCGACTCCTGGTTCACCGCTGAGGAGGCCAGGGAGTATGGCTTCATCGACCACGTGGTCGCCCGGGCCGCGCTGGCCGGCGGCGGCGGCATGGGCACGGAAGGTTAAGGACGACGACCATGAACTTCTCTACTTTCTCCCGCTCCGCGGAGCGCCTCGCAGGCTCGGCGCTGGACGCTATTCCCTTTAGCGCACCTTCGGTGCGACACGGTGCAGGCCCTTCGGCGCGGTACGTGCTGCCCACCTTTGAGGAGCGCACCGCCTACGGCTTCAAGCGGCAAGACCCGTACGCCAAGTTGTTCGAGGATCGCATCATCTTCTTGGGCGTGCAGGTTGACGACGCTTCCGCCGACGACGTCATGGCCCAGCTCTTGGTCTTGGAGTCGATGGACCCGGACCGCGACATCATGATGTACATCAACTCGCCGGGTGGCTCGTTCACGGCGATGACGGCCCTGTACGACACGATGCAGTACATCAAGCCGCAGATTCAGACCGTGTGCCTGGGCCAGGCGGCCTCGGCAGCGGCGGTGCTGCTGGCGGCGGGCTCGGCCGGCAAGCGTTACGCCCTGCCGAACGCGCGCGTGCTGATTCACCAGCCGGCCATGGAGGGCGGCTACGGGCAGGCCTCGGACATCGAGATTCACGCCAACGAGATGATCCGCATGCGGCAGTGGCTCGAAGACACCATCGCCCTGCACTCGGGCCGCTCCTCGGAGCAGGTGCGTGAGGACATCGAGCGCGACAAGATCCTCACCGCCGCCCAGGCCAAGGAGTACGGCCTGGTCGACCTGGTGCTGGAGTCCCGCAAGCCGAAGGTCCTCCCCGCCGACTGAGCCGGTCGCGCCTCTCGAGGTACGGGCGCCAGAACATTTTCCCGCATCGGATGCAGGAAAATTCCTACACTCAATGTAGGAATATTGCAGTGGAACTGATAGCCTGCGGGCATGTTCCGCTCTCGCTCGATCTCGCGTCAACTGGTTGACTCGCCCATGCCGGTGACCATCCTGGAGGGTGCCCGGGCCGTGGGAAAGACGGCGCTCGTTCGTAACCTGGTGGAGCAGGGGCACTACGACGGATACGAGAACCTAGCGGACCCGCAGACCAGGGCCATCGCGCTGGCCGATCTGCCCGGCTGGGTGGCATCGCTGCCGAGAAGCGCAGTAATTGATGAGGCTCAGTTGGTGCCTGACCTGCCGCTCTATCTGAAGTTCGTGGTTGACGAGCCGGGCAGTGGGCGCAGGTTTCTGCTCACCGGCTCGGCCGCCATCGGCCGGCGTGGCCTTGGGGGCAGTGATCCCCTCACCGGCAGGTCAATTCGCCACCAGTTGCGCCCGCTGACCGCCGCCGAACTGGCCGGTAACCCAGCGCGAACCTACGACCTGGTCTCAGATCTGTTCAGCGGTCGCATCCGGGATGCTGCCATCGGTGATTCGCCGCCGATCGAGACCGTGGTCGAGCGTGGTGGATTCGCCCCGGTCGCCTTACGCAACCTGCCCCCGGACCTAGCGGACGCCTGGGCGTACGCGACCGTGGTTGGACTGTTGACCGATGACGTCTTGCCTGATGAGCGATTCGATGGAGGGGTAGCGCTCAGGGTGCTCGATGGGTGTTTGCGCAACCCGAGCGGAATCCTGAACAGCGCCTCCCTTGGGCAACGGCTCGGACTTGATCCGCGAACGGTGGACCGTTACCTGGACGTGCTTGAACGACGGTTCTTGCTCGACTTCCTGCCGAACCTCGCCACCAGTGCGGTCAGACAGACGCGGGCCCGCTCCAAGGTGCACGCCCTCGACTCGGTGTTCAGCATCGAATCCATTCGGCGGGGAAATCCTGCAACTTTCGCAAGTGGAGAGATGCGGGGACCACTCCTCGAGAGTTGGGTGGTCAGTCAGGTCTTGCCGGCCGTAGACCTAGCGCCCCGACCGGTCAACGCCTTCTACTGGCGCGATGCGAAGCAGCGAAAGCAAGGCAGCAACGAGGTCGACCTGGTGCTGGTGGACAGCGAAGATCGTGCGGTTGGGCTCGAGGTAAAGGCCTCGACCACCGTTGGCCCCAGCGATGCTGCTGGCCTGGTCGAACTCGATCAGCGGCGGACCCTCGCCGCTGGCTATGTCCTGTACCTAGGGAGCAAGACGATCCGCCTGGCCGATCGAATCTACGCCCTGCCCGTCAGCGCCCTCTGGACTTTGTCGTGATGCCCGGGCCGGGCGGGCGCCCCGGTTTGTGCTCCTGGCCAGCTGCTGGCACCGGACGCGACATCGGGGTATCGCGCGGCGGTCAACACGCGCCACAAGTCGGCCCAGCGCTGGCGGGCTGCCAGGCAATTGCTAGGGTGATCCGTGAACGGGATTCTCAATAAGGCGGTGGCCGAAAGGTTGCACCGCTGACTTCTCGCCCCGATCGCTCAGGCGGTCGGGGTTTTCCGTTTTCCTGGCGCGATTTGCGTTGTGAGCAGGACGAATGACGCGGTTGCCTCTAGCCTCGGCACATGGAAGCTCCCCGCACCTCTTTCGACAGCGCTGATCTGAGGCCGCTAGTCGGGATCGACGTCGGTGATAACTCCGTCGGCCTGGCATCCATTCTGGTCGATGCCGACGGCTCCCCAGTCGCCGTCCACGCGATGCTTAGCGTGCTGCACGATGGCGGCAAGGATGGGATGGCGTCAGGTTCCACTGGCTCGGTCAGTCGGAAGGCGGCTGGCGGCGCGGCCCGCAGGGTTCGTCGGGTATTCCGCAACCGGCGCATCCGGTCGAAGAGACTGGACGAGAAGTTGCTGGAACTTGGCCTGCCGGTGATCGATCCCAACACTCTAGGTACCTACGACGCTTGGGAGGCGCGAGCTACCCTGCTTGACGGACTGGTGCCCGATGAGGCCGAACGCAAGCGCCTGCTCTCCATCGCCATTCGCCACATGAACAATCACCGTGGTTGGGCGAACGCCTGGGTGTCGTTGGAGTCGTACTGGCACACCGAAGAGCCGAGCGATGAGTTCAGAGCCGCCGTAGAGGAGTTGCTAAAGTCGGAGCGCTTCTCAGAAGTGTCATCCGAGGATTTCCACTTCCAGGCCGATCTGGCCGAGGTTGCGCTGCTGAAGACTGAGCGCCTCCGTCCTCGGAAGCCCGCCCACCCCGGTCCGGACGCTGTGCCTCCAGAGCAGGGGCATATCCTGGGCAAGCAACGCCGTAGCGACGTGGTACGCGAGTGGCGGACAGTTTGCGAGATTCAGCGGGTGCCGGACCTGTTTGAACCGCTGGCTAAGGTCGCGTTCTCGCAACGCAAACCAGGTGTTCCTGCCGAACGGGTGGGCAATGATTGGCTGCCTGGGTATACCTCCAAGAAGCGGGCATCGGTGGCCTCGCTGGAGCATCAGGAACTCGCGATCCGGCAGACGGTGGCCAACCTGGCTATCCGCAACGGAAGGGAACGGGAGCGGCTCGATGTCGAAACGCAGAACCTCATCGTAAACACCCTGATGAGCGTCACCGACAAGGCCAAGGCGCCGCGCTGGGATGAGATCGCCGAAGACGTGTTGCACATCGACAGGCGGGCGCTCGTGTCCGCGTCGCTCGAGTCCGGGATCGGCGCGCAGGCCCCGATCTTGCGCTCGCTGGCGGCGATCACCACACTGCCCCCCAAGCATCCAGTGCGCAAGTGGTGGCTCCAGTCGTCGCACGACGAGAAGAACGACTTCATCGCCTGGTACACCAACGACGCCGCCTACCCTGGCGGGCTAGAATGCCTTGATGACGAGTTTTCCCAGATGTTCGAGGCGCTGACCGAGGCAGAGTCGGAGAAGGCACTCACTCTGAGATTTCCGTCTGGACGTGCAGCGCATTGCCCAGAGGTGATCGAACTGCTGAACAGAGAGATCGAACGCTCAGGAGACACCTACGTTGAGGCGAGAAACCGGCTGTTCGGGAAGGAGTCCGAGAACCTGGAACCTGCGAAGGCGACGCTTGACGTCGTGGCCGATCACCCGACGCTGCAGCGGGTGCTGCCACCCGTGCGCCGGTTCTTGCAGGGCGTGATTCGGGAGCGCGGTCTGCCTGAGCGGATCGCCATCGAACACGTTCGTAACGCCTTCCTGGGCTTTGAGGCCAAGGAGGCCGCCATCTCTGAGCAGCGGCGCAACCAGCGCGACCGGGAGCGGGTGGCCGAGCACATCAAGGACGCTTATGGACTGGCTAGCCCCACCCCGCATCAGATTCGTCGCCTGCAGGCCTATGAGCGTCAGAACGGGCAGTGCTTGTATTGTGGCGACGGGATTCCCGAGGCGCTGACGGAACTAGACCACATCGTAGCCCGGGCGGTGGGCGGGAACTCAACCCAGGCGAACCTGGCGGCGGTCTGTCGGGACTGTAACCAGGCGAAGGGCAAGGACACCTTCGCTCTTTTCGCAGCCTCCGGGCGGAGGCCTGGCGTGACGCTCGAAGGCGCCTTGCAGCGGGTTGACTCGATGGCAAGGGGAGACGTGGACAACCGGCGTGTCTTCCGGCTGAAGAAGGAGATGAAGGCGCGGCTGAAGCAGACCGAGTTGGATGAACCGATCGACGAGCGCGCACTCGCCTCGACCGCCTATGCGGCCGTCGACATGCGGGACCGCATCATGGGCACCTACGGTCTCGGTTACGGAGAGGTGCCGGTCTACCCTGGACGCATCACGCAGGCAGCACGGGCCGCCTCCGGCATCGACGGAAAGTTGGACCTGCGCCCCGGCGTG
>WRIF01000151.1 GCA_009782865.1 Promicromonosporaceae bacterium | reverse complement strand
AGGCGGCCCCCTGACTGATGGCCCGTGCCTGGACGTCAAAGGTCCGCGACGGCCCGGTGCGGGCCGATCTCGCCTGCAGGGACAGGTGCCGGGCGGGGCGAGCCGCCACCGCCACGGTGCGGGGCCGGTGCCCCGGGGCGAACGCCCGCACGAGCAGCAGCGCGGCCTCGTCGGCAGGCTCCAGGGTGAGGTCGGCGGCAAAGACCCCCGCCTCGGAGGGCGCCTCGACAAAGCGTTGCCCCGTGGCAAACTCGGGGCGGTGGCCGGTGAGGGTGAAGGCGGCCACGATGGGGGCCACCCCGAAGGCGAGCACGTCGGCCCGCCCCGTCCACAGGCCCAGGGCGGCGATCACCACCCCGATGACGCCGAGGGCGACGGTTGCCGGGTTAGGGCGCCACACGGTCCGACCCCACGGTTGCCGGGCCGGGAACGGTGTCCAACAGGTCCGCCACCAGCTTCTCCGGGGCCAGGCCGGCCGCCCAGGCCGCGGGGCTGAGCGTGATGCGGTGGGCCAGGACGGGAACGGCAATGCGCTTGACGTCCTCGGGGATGACAAAGTCGCGTCCGGCCAGGACGGCCATCGCGCGGGCCAGGAGCAGTAGGTTCTGGGAGCCGCGCGGGGAGGCCCCAACCTCCAGGGAGGGCAGGGTCCGGGTGGCCGCCGCCAGGTCGACGCAGTAGCCGATGATGTCGTCGTCCACTGCCAGCGCCTCGAGGCCAGCCTGTAGCCGCAGGACGGTCTCGGCGTCCACCACCTGCCGCACCGTGGCCGCCTCTTGCCGCCGGGCCAGGCGGCGGCGCAGCACCTCCGCCTCCTGCTCGGCCTCGGGGTAGCCGACGGCCAATCGCACCATGAAGCGGTCGAGTTGGGCCTCGGGCAGCGGGTAGGTCCCCTCATACTCCACGGGGTTGGAGGTGGCGATCACATGGAATGGGTTGGGCAGCACGTGGGTTACGCCGTCCACGGAGACCTGCCGTTCGGCCATCGCCTCCAGGAGGGCCGACTGGGTCTTGGGGGCGGTGCGGTTGATCTCATCGGCCAGGAACAGCCCGCAAAACACTGGCCCTGGACGGAACTGAAACTGCGCCGAGGCCGGATCGAACACGGCCGAGCCGGTGATGTCGGAGGGCAGCAGGTCGGGGGTGCACTGCAGCCGCCGGAAGTCCAGCCCCAGCGCGGCCGCCAGGCAGCGGGCGGCCAGGGTCTTGCCCAGGCCGGGGACGTCCTCGAACAGCACGTGTCCACCGGCCAAGATGGTGGCCAGGGCGATCTCGAGGGAGTCGCGCATGCCAACCACCGCGGTGCCGACCTCGTCGAGGATCGCCTGTCCGAGCCGGCTCACCTCGCTGACGGGAAGGGGGGTCACGTCACTCATCACATTTCCATTCTTTGGGTTTGGTCGACGACCAGGCGGTCGAGGGATCGGCACCACTGGTCGAGGGTGCGGGCGGAGATTGGGGTGCGCGAGCGCAGGCCTGCCACCATGGCAGGGCCGAGGAGCGTCTCGGCGCGGGCGAGGTGCTCGGCCGCGTCCGCGGGCCCGCTACCCCAGCCGTCGAGCCGGCCGAGATCGAGGTGGTGGGGCAGGAGGCCGGTCCACAGCACCCCGTGCAGGGCCAGACGGCGGGCGGCGATGCCGCGGATGCGGGTCATTACCTTCTCGGTGACCCGGCCATCGCGGGACAGCGCCATCCAGCTGAGTTCGGCCACATCTCGCCTCCCGCCGAGGCGGTCTGGGCGCGGGGCGGCCGGCCAGCCGGTGAGTCGTTGCTCGCCCTGGCGCAGCGCGTACCAGGCCGCGAACACCAGCAGGCCGATGCCGACGGCCGACGCCGGGGTGACGATGCGGCCGAGCGCCAACAGCGCTCCGATCCCGGCACTTACCAGTGCCTCCTTGACGGGCAGCCTCATGCTCCCTCCTCCTGGCTCGGCCGGGCCCGCGGCCCGGTCAGGGAGCGGGCGATGGCCTCCAGGGATCTGCGGGCCGTCACGACGGCGGCGTCGGCCACCGGTTCCTGGGAGAAGCGGGCGCTCAGGTAGAGGTCGCGCAGGGCTCCGGTCTCGGCGGGCGGCGCCGGAGTCCCGGCCAAGAGTCGGGAGGTGAACTCGGTGGCGGTCTCCGAGTGAATCCGCTCGATGCCGGTGCGGGCCGCCGCCAGCTCGAGCTCCACCCAGGCGGCCTGGACGGCATCACGCGGTTGCCGGTGCTCGGCCAGGCGTCGCAGGGCCAGGTCGACGGCGTCGAGCAGCTCTGCGGGGGCCAGCACCTGCTCGCCATCCTCGGGCCCACCCGCAAAGAGGTCGCCCTCCTTGGCCTCCTCGAACAGGTCTCGGCGTTCGTGGCGAGCCCGGAGCAGCCTCCTGGCGACGAGGGCCAGATACGCCAAGACCAGCAAGACGGCGATGGACACGAATATCTGGCCGAAGGGAAGGGAGGTCTCCGCCGCGAGCGCGGAGTTGTCAAAGGCGGCGTCCGGAGGCAACGGCGGCGCTGGCGGGGGTGCGAAGGTCGGCAGGTTGAAGCGGGGAAACCAGGCATCGTCCCGCATGGTCACCCCGCTGCCGAGGGCGGCTCCCAGCACCGCGATGGTGAGCAGGATCACCACCCCCAGCGTGGATCCGACCCGGTTGCGCATCCCACGGATTCTAGCCGGTAGGGTGGCTGCGATGAATGACGTCCCGCGCACCCCGCCCCAGGAGCGACTCCTGAACCTGGTGATCGCCCTGATCAACACGCGCGTGCCCCTGCACAACCGGCAGATTCAGCGCCAGGTGGCCGGGTATGACGCCGACGCCTCGCCAGAGGTGTTCGGCCGGATGTTTGAGCGCGACAAGGAACTGCTGCGCGAGTTGGGGGTTCCCATCGAGGTCGATGACGAGGGCGGCTACCGCATAGACGTCTCCCAGTACGCCCTGCCGCCGGTGGACCTCACCGCCGATGAGTTGGAGTTGCTCTGGCTCGCCTCTTCGATCTGGAACGATTCGGTTCTGCGCGAGGAGACCGGCCGCGGCCTCACCAAGTTGCTGGCGGCAACCGACACTCGCCGCGACGGGGCCGACGCCGGCTGGCTCAGCCCCCAACTGCAACAGGCCGGTAGGGCCTATGTGCCGCTGCGGGCGGCGATCGAACGCGCCCAAGTGGTCGAGTTTGCCTACCGGGCCGCCCGCTCCGGGCAGACCATGGTTCGGCGGGTGCAGCCCTGGGTGCTTGCGGTGCGGTCAGGGGGCTGGTACCTGATCGGCCATGACGAGGCCCGCGCCGCCGCGCGGGTCTTTCGCCTCTCGCGGATCGCCGGCGAGGTGCGGGCGAGCGGAGGTCCCCAGGCCTTCGTCCCCCCGGTCCACGTTGACGTCGACGCCCTGCTGGCCGATCCCTCCGAGGAGCGCACCGCCGAGCTGCGAGTCCAGGCCGGCCGGGCGGCCGCGCTGCGCGCCCGGGCCTCGCGCACCCGGGGGGACGTGATCTGGGTCGATTACCGGCTCCCCGATGGCTTTGCCGACGAGGTGGCGAGCCTGGGTTCGGCCGTCGTGGTGTTGGGCCCGCCCGAGCTGCGCCAGGCCGTGCTCAACCGCCTGCGCGCCGCCGCCGCCCTCGATGGCCTGCCACCGGCGCCCAGATTGGCGGTGGCCAATGCCCGCTGAACGCTCTGCCGACGCGGTGGTTCGCCTCTTGGGGCTGGTCTCCTACCTGGCGGGCCGCGGCCCGGTGCCGATCTCGCAGTTGGCGCAGCGCTTCAATGTCAGTGGCGCGCAGATTCGCGCGGATATCGACCAGTTGTGGGTCACCGGCACCCCCGGATACTGGCCTCACGACCTGCTGGACTTTGATGGCTATTCCATCGAGCGCGGGATGGTGCATCTGACCGAGGCGCGCGGGCTGACCCAGCCGCTGCGGCTGGCCACCCGGGAGGCCGTCGCCCTGATCGCCGCCCTGCGCGCCCTGGCTGGCCTGCCGGCGCTGCAGGCGGATCCCGCGCGCCGCGAGGTGGCCGCCAGCGCCCTGGCCAAGCTGGAGGCGGTGGCGGGGACCGTGGAGGCCCGCCTCGATGTGACGATTGCCGCTCCCGAAACCGCCGAGCGGCTCGAGATCCTCACGGTGATCACCGCGGCCTTGAACAAGGGGCACCGCCTCCGGCTGCGCTATTCCTCTGCCGCCGATCGGGTCAGTCAGCGGGAGGTCGATCCGGGGGCGCTGGTCACCGAGCGCGGCGTCACCTACCTGCGGGCGTGGTGTTCCCAGGCCCGGGCCCGCCGCACGTTCCGTCTCGACCGCATCTTGGCCGCCGAGGTGCTAGACGAGCCCTCCGATCCGATCTGGGTGGCGGAGGCCAGGAAGGTGGGGCCGCCGCCCGGAGAGGGTGACACCACGGATGTCACCTTGGTGCTCGGCCCGCAGTGGCGCTGGTTCGCCGAGACCCTGACGGTGGGGGAGGTGAGCGCGGAGTTTGCCGATGGGAGTTTCGCGCTCCGCCTGCCAGTAAGTGACGAGGCCTGGTGGCAGGGCACCCTGCTCTGGTTGGCCCCAGGCGTGAGCGCCCTTGAACCGCCCGCGGCCGCGCGGGCGGCGACAGTCGAGGCGCGCGCGGCCCTGGCCGCCTACGGCCTGGATGAAGAGGAGTGAGCATGTGGGGAGCAACTTGGGCCGCGGCGGGCATCGCCGCCATCACCACGGCGGCCTTGGTGCTGCGCGGGCTGTGGATCAAGGCGAGGGCCTTGGCCCGCACCCTGGCCGCGGCGGGAGACACCCTGGCGGCCACCCCGAGCGCCGCCGCCTGGGAGGCGCCCGCCGGCCTCGGCACAGGGGACCCACCGGCGCTGCATCGCGCCCGCGTGGGCCGGTTGCGGGCCGAACGGGCCGCCCGGAGGCTGGCCCGGCGTCGCGCTCGCCTCGAACTGGCTCAGACCTGGGGAGACCTAGAGGGCTGGCTGGCCACCCGCCGGCGTGCAAAGGCGGGCGCGCCAGGCGAAGAACGCCACCCCTAGCGGGTAGCGTTGG
>WRIF01000150.1 GCA_009782865.1 Promicromonosporaceae bacterium | reverse complement strand
CTTCTTCTCCGGCTCCGGCTCCTCCTACGTGATTGGCAAGGCGGTAGAGACACAAGACGACGACTGGGACTTCTGATCTCGATTCATCAACTGAAGGTGGGCTGCGGAAGGCTTCGAGCGATAGTAAAACCGGAAGCGGAGCCGGGCCGCCAGGCGCGGCGTGAGCGCTGTCGCGTGAAGCCTTCCGCAGCCCACCTGGCCCACAGACCGCGGGTAGGTTCCTCGTTCGGGTTTCGGGGGCCTTTGCACGGTAGCGCTCACGGCCCGCCCTGGCGGGCGGTCCTCCGCTTCCGGTTTGACTATCGCGCAAAGGCCCCCGAAACCCGCCTGGCCATGCACGGTTCGTCGAAACTTCCAGGATCTGACCAGAATTGTTGGCGGGTTCCCCCATTCAGTCTGCCCGGGCGCGGGTGGTTTGATCTTGACATGCCGCTTGCATCCGGCGAGCGCTCCTGTAAGAAGGACACAAATGTCAACCGCAACGCTATCCCGGTCCACCTCCGCCCCCACGGCGCAGGCCCCGGCCGCCAACCCTCTCCTGGCTCGCCTGCCGCTGCTGCAGGCGCTGCTGACGCTCGGCTCGCTGATCGCCGGCTTCCTCACCGTCGCCACCGCCTCCATGGGCGGGCAGGTGCTTGACACCTCCACCTGGCAGGACTCGGCCGTCATCGGTGAGATCGCCAACCGACCGGTGATCATCGCGCTGGCCGCCATCGCCCTGCTCCTGACCGGGCTGGCCATCGCCCGCAAGCAGGCCGGCCTGGTGGTCGCGTCCGCGGTGTTCGCCACCCTGTCCGGCCTCTACGGCCTGCTCGCCGTCTTCACCCTGGAGACCCCCGACATTCCCGGCCTGGAAATCTCCACCGGCCTCGGCGCGATCCTCGTGGCGGTGTTCGGTGGCCTGTCCCTGCTGACCGGCCTCCTGCTCCTGGGCCTGCGCAAGCGCGCCAACCTGTAGTCCAGCCGGCAACGCCCAAGGGGGGCCGATCCACGTTTGGATCGGCCCCCCTTGTTTGCTTGCGCCATCGGTGTCATGGCGTCAGCAGCCGCCGTGGCCCGCCCGCCCGCGAGGGCCGACGGGGCCGCGTCGCCTACAGCAACGAGAACGACGTCGCCAGGCCGACGAACACGAGGGCCACCGAGGCCGACAGGGTGATCAGGATGTTGAACGAGGGGCCGGCAGTGTCCTTGAACGGGTCGCCCACGGTGTCGCCGATGACGGCGGCCTTGTGCTCCTCGGTGCCCTTGCCGAGGGTCTGGCCGGCGGCATCGTGCAGCTGCCCGGCCTCAACATACTTCTTGGCATTGTCCCAGGCGCCGCCCGACGTCATCATGAACAGCGCCAGCGCGAAGCCGGTGCAGATGATGCCCGCCAGCAGGCCGATCACCCCGGCGGGGCCGAGCACAAAGCCGGTGCCGACCGGCACCACAAACGCGAGGATGGCGGGCGCCAGCATGTTCTTCAGGGCGGCGGCCGTGCACAGGTCCACGCAGGCGGCGTAGTCGGGGTCGGCCGTACCGTCCATCAGGCCAATAATCTCGCGGAACTGGCGGCGCACCTCGATCACCACCGCCTGGGCGGCGCGGTGGACGGCCGAGATGGTCAGGGCCCCGAAGTAGAACGCCGTGGCCGTTCCCAGCAGCAGACCCATCAGCACGTGGGGGTTGGTGATCGACAGGTTGATGAGGTCGTCCAGGCGGTCCTGCGCGAGGATCATGTAGGAGACCAGCATCGCCAGGGCCGAGAAGGCGGTGGCGCCGATGGAGAAGCCCTTGCCGGTGGCGGCGGTGGTGTTGCCCAGCGAGTCGAGGGCGTCGGTGCGTTCACGCACCTCGGCGGGCAGGTGGGCCATCTGGGCGAGGCCGCCGGCGTTGTCGGCCACCGGCCCAAAGGCGTCGGTGGCCAGTTGGATGCCCAGGGTGGAGAGCATGCCCACCGAGGCGATGCCCACCCCGTATAGGCCGGCGAAGAAGTCGGCGTTGCCGCCGGAGAGGTAGAAGGAGGCCAGGCCGGCGACGACGATGGTGACGACCGGGCCGACGACGGCCCGCATGCCTAGCGAGAGGCCGCCGATCATGACGGTGGCGGCGCCGGTGCGGGTGGTGTCGGCCAGCTCCAGGGTGGGGCGGTACATCTCTGAGGTGTAGCGCTCGGTGAAGTAGCCGAGCAGCACCCCGGTGATGATGCCGAGCAGGATCGCGGTGTAGATGCCCCAGGCGTGGTCGACCATCTGGACGGTGCCGTCGGCCAGCAGTTCCGGGGCGGCGGCCGGGTCGTCCAGGCGGGTCACCCACATGGTGATCGGCAGGGCCAGCGCGGCGATCAGGGCGGCGGAGACGAAGGTTCCCAGGTGCAGGGAGTGCAGGAGGGACTTCTGCGTCGCCCTCTCCTTGGTGCGCACAAAGAAGGTTCCCACCAGCGAGGCCAGGATGCCCGCGGCGAAGATCAGGATGGGCAGCAGCATCGAACGGTAGCCGTATCCCACGCCCACGCCGAGGGCGAAGGTGGCGATCAGGGCGTGCGCGTATGCCTCGTAGAGGTCGGCGCCCATGCCAGCGACGTCACCCACGTTGTCGCCCACGTTGTCAGCGATGACGGCGGGGTTGCGGGGGTCGTCCTCGGGGATTCCCGCCTCGACCTTGCCCACCAGGTCGGCGCCAACGTCGGCGGCCTTGGTGAAGATGCCGCCGCCCACGCGGGCGAACATGGCCATCGAGGCCACGCCGAGCCCGAACTTGACCATCGACTCCCCGATGGTCTGTGCGTCCACGCCGAAGACGAAGCGCAGCAGCAGGAACCACATGGTCACGTCGAACAGGCCGAGGCCTGCCACGGTGAAGCCCATCACGGTGCCCGAGTTGAACGACACGCGCAGGGCGCGGTTAAGGCTGCCCTGGGCGGCGACGGCGGTGCGGGCGTTGGCGGCGGTGGCGATCTTCATGCCGATGTATCCCGACAGGCCGGTGAAGAAGCCGCCGGTGAGGAAGGCGAACGGCGAGAAACGGTTAATCAGTTCCAGGTCCGAGCCGAGCAGCCCGGGCAGGAACGCCAGGCCGCAGAGGATCACGAAGACCACCGCGAAGAACCTGATCACCGCCGAGTACTGGCGCTTGAGGTAGGCGTCGGCGCCGAGCCGGATGGCGGAGGCGATCTTGGCGATTTCGCCCCCACCGTCGGAGTACGCCATCACGCGGCGGTACTTGATCCCGGCGAAGGCGAGGGCCACTAACGCCCCGGCGAGGCCGAGCCAAAACAGATGTTCGATGCTCAATTTTGTCTCCAAGGAAGGTAAGCCAATGACCGTCGAGCGGCGGCCTCTGTGACCATGGCCCCGCCCGGTCGCCTTGCCAAGCCCTCCCGCCGTCGCGGGCTGATGAACTGGCGCCCGAGGCCCACATTGGCACCTTCTGTTTCACCGTGTCGCTGGTTGATCGACCCGGGCGGGGGCAGGAAAACGTCGTGGGCCGAACCCCCGGGAGGGGCGCGGCCCACGACGTCCAGTGAGGGCGATCTCTTTGTTGTTGGCCTTGCTCTGGGAGTGAAGCAGGGCTTGCGGGGGTTCGCTTAGCCTCGCTCTGCGGGAGCGGCGGCCACCAGCCACCGGGACAGCGGGGCGGCAAACAGCAGGTTCGCCGCCCCGGTGACCGCCACCGCCGTGAGCGTGACGGCGTTGTTCTCCCAGAGGCCGAACAGCATCAGCAGGCCGGGGATGGCCCCGGTGATCAGGCCCTGTATCAGGCACACCGTCCCGGTGATCTGGGCGAGGCCCACCTCACCGGCCGACGAGCGCCCGCCAAGGCTGGTCTTGCCGAGCCCGAGCAGCAGGAAGAACAGGGCCCAGAGGGCGGCCCACTGCAGCCACAGGACGGCCGAGGGCCAGTCGCCGACGGAGAACCCGCTGTAGGCCGCGAAGGCCAGGGCGCAACCGGTGACGAAGGCCGAGAACCAGCCCAGGCCCTCCCCCCGCCAGCCGAACAGGTTGTTCAGCCCCACCCACAGGTAGGTGAACCCGAACAGGTACAGCCCGGCCGCTCCGGCGATCACCTCCCGATCCCCACCGGCGGTGAAGATCAGGAAGGTGGGGGTGAGCACCTGCAGGCATCCGACAAAGAGGTTCAGCGGGGCCGCACCCTTGGGCGAGATGCGTCCTAGCAGGAACAGGCCGTTGACGAAGAGGATCGCGCCAACGTAGAGCAACCCAACGGCAGCCATGGCAAGTCCTTCCGGTGGGGACTACGCGGCCGCGCGCGGGGCACCCATGCCCGGGTCAATCTGGACGGGCCCGCCGATCCCTGGCTTGACGTCGAAGTCGAAGATCGATGTCGGCAGGTAGACCGTGGCGCACGAGTTGGGGATGTCGACGACGCCGGAGAGTCGTCCCTCGATCGGGGCAGACCCGAGCAGCAGGTAGGCCTGCTCGCGGCTGTAGCCGAACTTGGTGAGGTACTCGATGGCGTGCAGGCAGGCGCGCTGATAGGCCAGGTCGGAGTCGAGGTAGCGCTGCTCACCGTCAAGGGTCACCGAGGTGCCGGAGAAGGCCACCCACTCGGAGAACTTCGGGTCGACGAGGCCCGGCATGAAGATGGCGTTTTCGCCGACGCCGTACTTGGCCATGCCGTCGGGGATGATCTCGAAGCGCAGGTCGATGAACCCGCCCATCTCGATGGCACCGCAGAAGGTGATTTCGCCGTCCCCCTGCGAGAAGTGCAGGTCTCCGACCGACAGGTTGGCGCCGTCGACAAACACCGGGTAGAACACGCGGGTGCCCTTGGACAGGTTCTTGATGTCCTGGTTTCCGCCGTTTTCGCGCGGCGGGGCGGTGCGGGCCCCCGTGGCTGCGACGCGCTCGAAGTCGGCCCCGGTCAGCGAGCCGAGGATGGCGCCCTCTGGCTCGGGCGGCAGGGCCAGCGGCGGCACCCGGTACGGGTCGGTGTCGATCAGCTTCTGTTCCCGCGCATTCCAGCGGGCCAGCAGTTCGGCCGAGGGGGCGGTGCCCATCA
>WRIF01000149.1 GCA_009782865.1 Promicromonosporaceae bacterium | reverse complement strand
GCGCTGAGGCCCAGAGATGGGCGAGGGCGGTGACGGGCAGGCAAAAACGCCTCCGTGGGCCGAGGGGAAGGGTGGCGTTCCGGCACAGACCACCATCGGCCCCCCCCCTTTCCGGGCCCCCGCGCCCACCCCCCCCCACGGGGGGTGCCGCGGCCCCCCCACCCCCGCCGCGGGCGCCGGCCCCGATCCCCGTCGCGAGGACTCATACCAGGCCTCCCGCGAGATCGAGGCCCTGGTGCGTCAGTTCCGCGCCGAGGTGGTGGCCGAGGTGCGGCAGGCCGACCTGGCCGGAGCCGTCACCAAGCTTTCGGTGGAGACCACGCGCACCGTCCTGGAGGGAGCCCGGCACGCCATCTCTGCGACCGTCAGGGCCGTGAACGACTACGCGATGTCCACCTACTCGGGGTCCAAGCCCAGCCACTGATGCCAGCCGGTGTGCAGCACCAGCCAGGCGATGAGGCCGTAGCCGGCCTGCCCAGGATAGACCGATCCGTTCTGGGCCAGATCGGAACGCCACTGGTCGTGGTTGCGCAGCGGATGGAACGTGTCCACATACGGGATGTGCCGACGGGCGGTCACCGAGGCGAACGCCTCGGAGAGTTCCTCTAGCTCCGAGGCGTCCGCCTCCTTGCCCGGCGGCGGGCCCACCACGAAGGTGGGGATGCCGCGGGTGGTGGCGACGTCGAGCAGGTTGGCCAGGTTGAGGCGGGAGCGGGCCACCGACTGACCGGTCTCGATGTCGTGGCGGCCGAGGGCCACCACCAGCCGGTTGTCCACCTCCGGCGCCGCCGAAAAGCGGGTGGCGGTCTCGGCCTCCCATCGTCCGGTCAGCTGGGCGGTGGTCTCACCCGGCGTCGCCAGCGTGAAGACAGAGGTGGGCTGCGTCCAGTGGCTGCGCGCCATGACGCGCCCCACCCAGCCCAGGGCGCGCGCATCGCCGACCCCGGCAACCAGTTCGTCGCCGATCACGCAGATCCGCAGCTCACGGGTGGTCATCTGCTGCCCTTTCACAGGAGGGTGGCTCCCCAGCGGACGCTGTGCGACTCGCCGGGAGCCAGCCACACGAGCCGATCGCCGGTGTTGAAGGCGTTGGCCACGCAGCTCATCGGCTCGGCGGCCAGCCCGAAGCGGTGGTGTCCCTCAATGTGATCGGCAGAGCAGACCTGCCAGGTGTCCATGGAGCGGTCCATCCAGACGGCGGGGGTGCGGCCGTCTGGGCAGCCCAGGAGGCACCAAGACAGGCCGTCGGAGTCGAAGGTGGCGTCGGTCCAGGCGTCGTCCAGGTCGAGGCCGGCGAGGCTGCGCGTCTGGCGCAGGTCGAGGTCGCCTGCAACGGGCTCGTAGCCGGTGGGCAGCAGCCGCTCATCGACGGTGACGTGGGTGGCGGCGTCCAGGCGGACGGTGCAGTCGTCCAGGGCGGCGCCGCCGGTGGACAGCCAGGGGTGGAACCCCACCCCGTAGGGGGCGCGGCCGGTGCCCAGGTTGCGGGTGGTCAGCTGCACCTCCAGGCCCTCATCGCTCAGCGAGTACCTGACCCGTGTGATCAGCTGGTACGGCCAGCCGCGCTGGGCGGGCAGGGCCAGTTCCAGGGTGACGGCGGTGGCCGCCCACTCGACGGTGGTCCAGCGCTGCCAGCAGGCCAGCCCGTGCAGCGCGTTTTGCCGGGCGGGTTCGTTGAGGGGGAGCTGGAGCAGGTTGCCGAACTCGTCACGGTAGGCGCCGTCGGCCAGGCGGTTGGGCCAGGGGACCAACACGGCCGCGTTGAAGACGGGGGACACCTCATTCTCGTCGAAGGGCACAAACACGTCGCGGCCGCCGACGGTGTACTTGCGCACCATCGCGCCCACCTCGGTGATCACCGCCCGCTGCGCGCCATGCATGATCACGTGCTGCTTGCCAGACGGCGGAGGCACCACTAGCGGACGGACAAGGGGTGGGAACAGGCCTTTTGCGCTCACAGGCCCTAGGCTATCGGCAAGCAACCACAACCTTGAGGAGGGCACACAGTGCAGCAGCGTATTTTGGGTCGAACTGGCCGGCCGGTCTCCGTGGTCGGCCTGGGAACCTGGCAGCTGGGCGCCGACTGGGGCGACGTCTCCGAGGAGACCGCCCATGAGGTCCTGGCCGCCGCCGTCGAGGCGGGGGTCGACTTCTTCGACACCGCCGACGTTTACGGCGACGGTCGCTCCGAGCAGCTCATTGCTCGCTTCCTCGGCCAGAACCCTGGCACGGAGGTGTTTGTCGCCACCAAGATGGGCAGGCGGGTCGAGCAGCTTCGCGAGAACTATGTGATGGACAACTTCCGGGCCTGGACCGACCGCTCGCGAAAGAACCTGGCGCAGGACACCCTCGACCTGGTGCAGCTGCACTGTCCCCCCTCGGCCGTGGTCGAGTCGGGCGAGGTCTTCGACGCGCTGGACACCCTCGTCGAGGAGGGAGTGATGAAGAACTACGGCGTCTCGGTCGAGACGTGCGACCAGGCCCTGACCGCCATCGCCCGTCCCGCCGTCGCCTCGGTCCAGATCATCCTCAATGCGTTCCGCCAGAAGCCCCTCGACCAGGTGCTGCCCGCCGCCGCGGCGGCCGGGGTGGGCATCATCGCCCGGGTGCCGCTGGCCTCCGGCCTGCTGACGGGCAAGTTCACCCGCGACACGGCCTTCGCCGCCAACGACCACCGCAACTACAACCGTGAGGGGGCCGCCTTCGACCAGGGGGAGACCTTCTCCGGGGTCGACTACGCCACCGGCCTGCGCGCCGCCGCCGAGTTCACCGAGCTGGCCGCCGCACTGCCGTTCGAGGCCACCGCCGCCCAGGCGGCCCTGGCCTGGATCTGGCAGCTGCCGGGCGTCACCACGGTCATCCCCGGCGCGTCCTCGGCGGTCCAGGCTCGAGCCAACGCCGCCGCCGGCCTGCTGCCGGAACTGCCCGCCAGCTTCAGCGAGTCGGTGGCCGGGATGTACAACGAGTTCTTCCGCGCCGCCATCCATGGCAGGTGGTAGTTAGGGGCGAGAAGTGGCGGCGATGCTCGCGGCGATTGAACTGAGCCTTAGGTACAAACGCCACGAGGCGCCGATGCGCTTGAATCCGTGGTGTTCGTAGAAGGTGCGGGCAGTATCGTCGATGGCGTCCACCACGAGCAGGCGTCCGGCGGCATGCGCGGCCGCCGAGAGCGTCTCCTCCATGGCATCGGCCAGGAGATCGGCGCCAAGCCCTTGACCCTGGATTGACTGGTCCAGTGCCAGCCGCGCTAGTAGGTAGGCGGGAACTGTAGACAGTCCGCCGGTCGCACCGCGGGGCAACTGGGCGCGATCTACCTGCGTGGGGGCCAGGGAGTAGTACCCGAGCACCTGCTTGTCGCCGCGCCTGACCAGAGCGCGGGTCCGAGCGCTACCTTGGTTTTGCGCCCGTAGTGCGTGGTACCGCAACCAGTCGTCAAGGGAAGGTTGCCCGGAGGTGAAGCTGTTGACGTCGAGGTTCGCCTCGAAACGGACGGTCAGAAACTCGGTCACGTCCGTGCGATCCGGCGCTCGTGGGCGAATAGGCGCACCACCTCTTCGACCGGCGTGAGGTCATCTAGCGAGGCGATCAGCGCATCGAATTGCTCGGCAGGCATGAATGTGCGGTCGGCGCGGGCGATGAGCACCTCCGCCTTCTCCAACGCTGCCTTCACCACGAAGGACGAGAGCGTCTCGTTGGAGAGGGAGGCGGCCCTGGTGATCAGGTCGTGCGCGACCGCGTCTGCCCGCGCTTCGATCCGCTTGTCCTTGGTGAGCGTTCGGCCCATGTCTGTCTCCTCCTGATGCTCGGACTGTACGGCAAATGTACGGTACATATCAGACTACTTCGCAGGCCTCGGGTTGTCCACCGCATCTCGGTGCTGGTCGGGCGGGCACCCTCCACGCAGACTCTGTTGGGATTTCCCCAACCCACCAAACAGTCACCCATGTCCTGAAACACGAACGCCACCGAAGTCCCGAGACACCACACCTGCTAAGGCGAAGTTCGGCGGGCAGCAGCGCCAGTTAGGTGGGGAAGGTCAGCCGGATGGTGGCCCCGCCGTCGGGAGCGTCCACCACCTCGACGGTGCCATCGTGCAGGGCTGCGGCCCAGCGGACGATGGACAGGCCGATGCCGGTGCCCCCGGTGCCGCCGGCCGTGATTGCCGAACCGCGGTTGAAGCGCTCAAAGACCCGCTGCCGATCATCCGGCGCGATGCCGGGGCCATCATCGGACACCTCGATGATGACGGCGGGCCGCTGGCCGGGGGGGTCGTACGCCCCCCGGCGGGTCTCGCCGGCCTGCGGGGGGGGGGGGGGAGGGGCCTGTTTTTCTTTTTGTTCTTCCTCTGCCGGATTCGAAAAAGGGATCCCCCGGGTCTTCCCGGGGCATTCTTTCTTGGACTGTTCTTTTCTTTCTTCCGATTTTTGGTCAGTAAAATTTACCGACCGTGTTTTTGCGGACTCTAAGCCAATGATGGTTAAAAATTTAACAGTCATTTGAATCGGAGCGAACGATAAAAAACCATCATTTCTTTTTTGCTGTTCATGTCTAATGATATAACCATCAGCTTCCAAATCGACAAGTCGATTATTGATTGTTTTGGTGCACATACCTAGTTTTTTAGCAGTACGCTCGCGGTGCAAATATATCTGCCTGCCTGGGTCGTGTTGATCGAGCCGGCTGATGATTTCTGTCAGCAGACTCCGCATTGTAGGTGGATACTCGTTCCAAATCGGAGAGCCTAAGCCGGACATGATGGCGTGGAAAATTGCGAGGGGAAAATTTGTGGAGGGCGTCTGGACGGCTTGGGCATGGGTCATTGTCAATTTCCTTATTTGCCAAATAGGCAAATTTAATCTTGACAAAAACCTCTTCATAGCGCATAATCAATTTACCATTGTCGATTTATGCAGCTGAAGAAGCTGTCAAGGCAAGGGCGGAATCGCCAAATTCTGCCCTTGTTTTTTTTTATTTTCGCTCATTCCCAACAACAAGTTGGATTGGGA
>WRIF01000148.1 GCA_009782865.1 Promicromonosporaceae bacterium | reverse complement strand
CGCTGAATCGACGAGGTGCCCGCCACCGAGCACACCGTGTGGCCGGCAAGGTCATCTACCGAGCCGATGGAGGTCTCACCGGTGCGGACCAGGATGTCCTGGCCGGCGATCAGGTAGGGCCCGGCGTAGTCGATGACGCCGTAGTTTGATTCGCGGATGGTAAACGTGGCGATCACCATGTCGACCACGCCGTCGATGAGCAGTTGTTCGCGCTGGGGGCTGGGAGCCTCCACCCACTCGATCTGGTACGGGGAGTAGCCGAGCTTCCACGCGATGTAGGCCGCCACGTCCACGTCCAGGCCGGTGGGATGTCCGTCGGTCATCAGGCCCATGCCCGGCTGGTCGAACTTGATGCCGACCCGCAGGGCGGGCTCGACGTTCTCCGCCGGGGCGCCGTCGTCGGCGCCGCGACAGCCGCCCAGGGCGCCGAGGGTGAGCAGTCCGACCAGCGCCGCGGGCAGTAACCTCTGCTTGCTGAACCGTTGCATGTCTATCTCCTTGACTTACCGGGCGATCGCCAGGACGCGGCGGGGGAATGGTTGGCGTTTCATGGGGCCGGCACCGCCTCGACTGCCAGGACGAGCGACTTGCCGTTCACCAGGTCCTGGACGTGCAGGAGGGCGTCGCCTGGCAGATGCTCGACGGCGGTGGCGTTGCCGGTGAGGCCCACGGTCAGCACCTCGATCAGGCGATAGGCCACGCCATCGATGTAGAAGAGGTCTCCGACCGTCGCCTCCAGCAGGGGTTCGCCGCCGCAGTAGGAGTTGATCACCAGGTAGGGACGGCCCAGGGTGGCCGTGAGGCGATCAAAGTCCACGAGGCCGCCGAAGCACTCGTTGACCATGGCCTCATCGCCGTGTCCCACCACGGAGGTGGACCAGGCCTGCCCCAGCAGGTTCAGCGACGAGACGAACCCGCTGCCGTCTGCCAGACGCAGCCAGTGCCCCACCTGTCCGTCGACCACCACCGTGGAGCCGTGGGTCATGATGGTGACGATGTCGTACTGGTCGCCCGGCCCGGTGTGCACCTCGGTCAGGGAGACCGCCTCGTAGGTGGTGGGGGGCAGTTCGCGCAGGTTGGCCCAGAAGAGGGTCTTCTCGTGCTCGATCTGTTGCAGGGTGCCCGAGGGTAGGGGCAGCAGCACGGACGAGGTGTCGATCAGCGAGGTCTCGGCCGAGGTGCCGCCCTGGCTGGTGGCCGCGCAGCCGCCGAGGAGAGGGAACGTGAGCGCCAGGGCGGCGAGGGCGGCGAGGGCGACGCTAGAAGCCGGGGCGGGACTGCGAAGGGTGTTCAACATGTCTTCTCCTATGCCGAAACCAGGGACACGACCCGCATTTGGGGGCTCGATGAGTAGCAGGTCTGCAGGTAGATGTCGCCGCGCGTGAGTCCCCCCAGGTCCGAGAGCTTGGCGCTGGTGGAGACGTCTATTGAGTCGATTACCCGGTAGACCCCGACCCCCTGGATCAGCACCAGGTCGCCGTTGAGCAGGGAGAGGATCGGCAGGCCGTTGCAGTAGTTGTGGATGGCGTAGTAGGTGCCCCCCATGGCCTTGGTGAAGGCGCTGGCGGCGGTCAGGCCCCCGGCGCACTGGTCGACCGCCCCCTGCCCATTGGAGTTGGACACGTACGTGGTCCACTTGTAGGGGTTGGCCTCCAGGTCGGCAGGGGCAGTGGTCGGAGGCCCGCCCGGCCTGGCTCCGGCGGGGTCGGTGTTGCTGGTCAACCGTTGGGGTATCCACTGGTTGTCCCTGGTCTGCCAGAACTGGTCGGCAGAGGCGGAGATCACCAGTTCGACGCCGGCCGCGACCGAGCCCACCACCTCGTACCCGATGCCGGGACCGGCATACAGGTTGGTGGATTGGGTGGTCCAGACGGAGCGTTCGGTAATGGGGACGGCATTGAAGGAGCGCTGCTGGCTGGCCGCCCGGGCGGCGTATCGGTCCGCGAGGGTCTGCCGCTTGGCGGCCTGGGTGGAGCGGGCCTCATCGATCGCCTGTCCGAGGGCGTGGGAGGCGGCGTCATCGGCCAGGGCCTTGTTCTCCTCCGCCGCAATGCGGGCGGCCTCCGCCTGCTTGACCAGAAGTTCGGCGTCCTCCCGCTCCCAGGGGGCGGCCTCGGCCAGCAGGGAGCGGGCCCATGCCTCGTCTGCCTGGGCGGCGGCCAGCTGGTCACCGGCGGCCGCCGCTTGATCGTGCTTTCTTTCGAGTTCCAGGCGGGCGGCGGCGGCCTTTTCGGCCTCCCAGGCCGCATACTCGGCGTTGAGGTCGACGGCCTCGCGGTCCTGGCGGTCGAGGGCCAGGCGACGCCGCAGATCCTGATCGGCGAGGCCCGACTGGATGGTTTCCCAGCGCAGGTAGGCGTCGTCTAGGGGCCGGGAGAGGTTGTCGGCGATCTCCTGCTGGGCGGTGTCCCAGCGCTCGTGTTCATCGTCGATGTTGAGGGCGCTCAGGAGCCCGCAGGCGGCGATGGCGCAGGCCAGCGCGGCGGTCAACCGCTTGCGGGTGTGCATCGCCAGGCCTCCGATCAGTCACTAGCAGGCTAGCCACTTCGCCCGTGCTCTGCCGGGCTGGCGCTGGCTGCACGGTGGCCGTACGAAGGCGGAGCCGTCGCGGACAGGCTGGCCGACGTCGAACCCACCACCGGACCCCGGGCTATGCTCCTGACCGGCTCCTGACCGGCTCCCGGGCGGACCGGAGGGACGACCTCGCCCAGGTGACATGGAACAATTGGGGCCATGCCCGCTGAGAACCTCACCCGTCAAGAAGCCATCGACCGCGCCGCAGCGGTCACCCGCGTCGACTCGTATCGGATCGCCCTCGACCTGACCACCGGTCCCGAACGCTTCCGCTCCCGCACCGACATTGCCTTCGAGGCCGTCGCCGGCGCCGATACCTTCCTCGACCTGGTCGATGCCCAGGTGGTGGGCGTCGAGCTCAACGGCAAGGCGCTCGACGCCTCCGTGTACCAGGACTCCCGGATTCCGCTGGTGGGGCTGGCCGAGGAGAACCGGGTGACGGTGATCGCAGACCTCGCCTACACCAACACGGGCGAGGGCCTGCACCGCTTTGTGGACCCCGTGGACGGGGAGGTCTACCTCTACTCCCAGTTCGAGGTGCCCGACGCCCGGCGCATGTTCGCCACCTTCGAGCAGCCCGACCTCAAGGCCACCTACGAGTTGACTGTCCGCGCCCCGCAGCGGTGGCAGGTGGTGTCCCTGTCGCCCACCCCGGAGGCCGTGATGCAGGAGGGACAGACCGTCACCCTGGTCGAGGCCCGCGGCGCCGAACCCGTTGCCGAATGGCACTTTGCCCCCACCGAGCGGCTCTCGACCTATCTGATGTGCCTGGTGGCCGGCCCGTACGCGGTGGTGCGCGGAGCCCTGACCTCCTCCGACGGCCGCGAGATTCCGCTTGGCGTGTTCTGCCGCGCCTCCCTTTCGCAGTACCTCGACGCCGACTACGTCATGGACGTGACGCGTCGCGGCTTTGAGTTCTTTGAGCGCGAGTTCGACTACCCCTACCCGTTCGCCAAGTACGACCAGCTGTTTGTCCCCGAGTACAACATGGGCGCCATGGAGCACCCCGGCTGCGTCACCTTCACCGAGGCGTACGTGTTCCGCGGCCCGGTGCCGGACTCGCTGCGCGAGCGCCGGGTGGTGACCATCCTGCACGAGCTGGCCCACATGTGGTTCGGTGACCTGGTCACCATGACGTGGTGGAACGACCTGTGGCTGAACGAGTCGTTCGCCGAGTTCGCCTCGACGCTCGCCACCGCCGAGGCCACCGAGTGGACCGAGGGGTGGACCACGTTTGCCGCCTCCGAGAAGACCTGGGCATATCACCAGGACTCCCTGCCCTCGACCCACCCGATCGTGGCCGACATCCCCGACCTGGAGGCCGTCTACACCAACTTCGACGGCATCACCTACGCCAAGGGCGGTTCGGTGCTCAAGCAGCTGTTCGCCTGGGTGGGCCGCGAGCCCTTCATGCGGGGCCTGGCCGCGTACTTCAAGAAGTACCAGTGGGGCAACACCGAGCTCGTCGACCTGCTGCGCGAGCTGGAGGCGACCTCGGGCCGCGACCTGACCACCTGGTCACGGCTGTGGCTGGAGACTGCGGGCACCAACACCCTCAAGCCGATCATCGAGGTTGACGACGACGAGGTCATTACCCGCTTCGCGGTCGCACAGACCGCCCCGGCCGGGCACCCGACGCTGCGCCCGCACCGCCTGGGCATCGGCTACTTCGAACTGGCCCCGAACGGCCAGGTGCACCGCACCCACTCGGTGACGGTGGACATCGACGGCCCCCTCACCGAGGTGCCAGAGCTGGTGGGCACCATCCGCCCGGGCCTGATCCTGCTCAACGACCAAGACCTCGCCTTCGCCAAGATTCGCCTCGACGAGGCGTCGGGGAGGTTCGCGGTGGAGAACCTCGGCCGCATCAAGGACTCCCTGGCCCGCGGCGTGATCTGGGGCGCCGCCTGGGACGGGGTCTACGACGCCGAGACGCCGGCGGCCGATTTTGTGGACCTGGCGCTGAACAACCTCGGCCACGAGACCGTCTCGACCACCATCGCGCAGGTGCTGGCCCAGCTGACGGCCGCCGCCGGCCCCTACGCCAACCCCGCGGACCGGGCCGCCCAGACCCATCGCCTGGCCGACCGCCTCTGGCAGCTGGCGCAGGAGGCGCAGGCTGGCACCTCGCTGCAGCTGCAACTGGTCAAGGCGTTCGCGCTGAACGCCTGCCTGCCGGAGCACATCGCCCCGCTGCGCTCCCTGGCCAGCGGCCTGATCTCCCTGGACGGCCTGGAGGTCTCCACCGACCTGCGCTGGGAACTGCTCGGTGGCCTGGCCGCCCTCGGCGCCGTGGAAGACGCGGAGATCGAGGCCGCCCTGGCGGCGGACGACACCGCCACCGGCCGGCAGGCCGCCGCCCGGGTGCGCGCCTCCCGCCCCGGCACGGAGGCGAAGCTGGCCGCCTTCAGGTCGGTGGTCGATGACGCCGATCAGCCCAATGC
>WRIF01000147.1 GCA_009782865.1 Promicromonosporaceae bacterium | reverse complement strand
CACCCGAAAAAAGGACACCCCCCCCCGCCGCTGGTGGAAGGAAGCGGCCAGACACAACTTGCTAGCAGTCATCATGACCGCTAGCAGCCATCACGAGGGGGTCTCCTCCCGCCCACACCGGGCAGGGGGAGACCCCCTCTGGTTGTCTTCTCCCGATGGTGCTGATAGGCCAGGGCTGACGGGCAGCAGGCAAACGGTCCTAGGGCTCGGCGGCCCGGCACCAGCGCCCCCTTTCGCTCCAGGCAGGGTCCCAGATGCCGCGGCCTCGCCTCACGGACCGCGTTGCCAGGCAGACGCCCTGATGGGGACGGTAGGTGCGAGTTTTCCCGGACAAACCTCCTCCGGAAATCACTGACACTTTACGCGCTGAGAGAAATCGTTTTCCTCGGCCCCAGTTGAATGTGAACGTTCACAAAACCTGCCCTAACCCTTTACCCTGGGTCTGGGAACCGCCTGTGGTTCCAGCGGGCTGTCGGACATCGACCGGGCAGCCCGGCAGCAACTCGCAAAGGAGCGACCACATGAAGAGTGCTCTAAGCCCCTCGGGCCGCAGAGCTGCGCGTAGTGCGCGAATCCAGCGGGCAGCCGCGGTAGCGGGAACCACCGCCCTGCTGGCCACCATGCTGACAGGCCTCGGCGCCCCCGCCGCCGCCGACTACCCGGCCCTAGGGGAGCTGATTCAGGAGGGTGTGACCCCGGCCGAAGAAGCGCCGACCGATGCCGTCGCCGACGAAGCCGGTGGCGAGGGGATGGGCGGAGAAGAGACTCCCGCCATTCCGGAGCCGGGAGACCGGGTCCCCGTGTGGGTGTCCGACTTCGCCGCCGCCACCCTGGACGGCACCTCCTTTAGCGACCCTGCCCTGCCCGGTTGGTTCCGCAACGGCAACGCCCTGATCGACCTGATCGATGAGGGAGGCAACACGATCGTCGCCCTGACCCGCGCCAGTGACCCGTGGGATGGTCTCTCCGGCCCAGTGAACGTGCTCGCCGCGGGCAACGTCTACGAGCTGTCGGCCCGTGTCCGCATGGTCACGCCCGCCACCGGCACCCGCCCGTTCGAGTGGCGTCTCACCGGCGCCGGCGGCTGGCCGCAGACCACCCTGGCGCCCGTGGCGCAGATCGGCGCGGAGTGGCAGACCGTCACCCGCACCCTGACCAACACCGCCAACGACGGCTATCGTCCGTTCTTCGGCATCGGGGGCACGGCCGGCAACAACGGCACCGTCTTCCACGTCGACTACATCGAGGTCCACCGCGTGGTACAGGCCTGCCCGTATGCCAGCCTCGGCCACCTCTCCCAGGACGATCCGCTGTGTCTGACCCCGTGCCCCTACCCGGGCCTGGGAGACCTGCTGCTCGATGACCCGTTGTGCATCGCCCCGCCCTCGCCCTACCTGCCGCTGCGCGACACCTTCCCGGGCATCGTCACAGGCGTGGCCGTGCACCAGGCCGACTTCGTCGGCGCCGGGGCCGCCACCGTGGCCCGCCGCAACAACATCCTCGGTCACTATGACCACCTGGTGATGGAAAACCACCACAAGCCCGACAACTGGTTCACCGGTCCCGGCACCGGCACCGGCTTCCACCGCCAGGCCGTCAACGCCCAGGCCCGTGCCGCGATGAACTTCGCGCTCGAGCACGACATGACCCTCTTCGGCCACGTGATCGTCTGGCACTCGCAGACCCCCGCCTGGTTCTGGCGCACCAACATGGCCGCCGCCTCCCCGGAGATGACCAACACTCCGGAGAACCAGCAGGAGATGCTGAACCGCCTCACCACCTGGATCGAGGGAATCGGCCGCCTGAAGGACGTTGGCATCGAGGGCAACCCCGCGCACCCCGGCTGGGGACCGTTCGGTGGCCCCGGCAACCCGATGAATGGCTGGGAGGTTGCCAACGAGGTCGTCGCCGGTGGTCCGGGTTGGCCGGGTGGCCTGCGGGCCAACTCGCCGTGGACGCGCATCTTTACCCCGTATGAGGGTTCGGTGCACACCCATGACCGCTTCCTGATCCACGCCTTCTTCGAGGCCGACCGCGTGTTCAACTGTGAGCACCACATCGACCGCCCCGGCCGGGCCGAGGGCCTGCCCTACGACTGCTCCGCCCCCGGCGCCTTCCGCGCCTCGGGCGAAAATCGCGTGACGTTGTGGATCAACGACTACAACACGGAGCGGGGTCTTGGTTCGCCGGATAACCCGGCCACCAAGCGGTATCAGTTCATGCGCCTGGCCAACGCCCTGTTGGATGCGGGTGCTCCGCTGGATGGGGTGGGTCACCAGTTCCACGCCGGCCTGGAGTGGCCGGTGCGGGGCCTGTACTACGCGCTGGAGTACTTCGCCTGGCGCGACGGTGCCCCCCAGTGTGACTCCCTGCCCGCCGGTTCGACGCAGGAGTGCAACTGGATTCGCCGGCCGGTGCTGCAGGCCGTCACCGAGATCGACGTCACCATCACCGACACCGGGCTCGGCAACATCCACGAGATGATGAACCGGCAGGCCCACTACTACCGCGAGTCCTTCGACGTCATCCGCCGTCACCACGCCCGCTTCGGTGACATCGACAACGTCACCCTGTGGGGCATCGACGACCAGCGCTCCTGGCGCTCCGGTCAGCGCCCGCTGTTGCACTGGGGTGGCAACGCCCCGGCCGCCGTCGGCGGGGCCTCGGTCAACTTCACGGCCAAGCCCGCGTTCTTCGGCGCGGTCTACTCCGGCGACATGTTGATGGCCCCAGAGGACGCAGCGAACTTCATTCGCCCCGTCCTGCCCGTCCTGGACCAGGAGGTGTTGGTCTTTGAGGGCTCCGTCCCCCTGACGGCCGCCTCGTTCGACGGCCCGTACTGGAACCAGCTGCCGGCCCGCACGGCCCGCAACGCCGCCGACTGGCACGCCCGCTGGTCTCCCAACTACCTGACCGTGCTGGCGACGATCCACCCCTCCTGGGTTGACTCTTCGGCCGACGGCTACGTCTTTGACGTCGTGCTCGACGATCAGGTCACTCGCGTCGGTCGCAGCGGAATCGTCGCCCGGAGCGGCGGAGCCACCGCCATCACCGCCGCCCACGGGGGCGGCTACCGGGCCATCGTGCGCATCCCGCACTCCGCCGAACTGGGCGACTCCGTGGCCTTCGACCTGCGCGTGTACAACGCCAGCGGCGACCGCCTTGGCGAGTTCGTCACCACCGGCGGCACCGGCACCCTCGAGTTCGAGACCCCGCTCGCCTACGTGCCCATCCCGCGCACCGACGAGCGCCCCGTGTTCGACGGCGTGCGTGACGAGCTCTGGGACAACGCCCAACGCATCGAGGTGAACACCCTGGTGTCCGGCGACCTCGAGGGGGCCACCGCCACCGCCTACCTGATGTGGTACGAGACCGACGTTGACCGGCTGCTGCTGTTCATCGACGTCACCGACCCCGACGTGGTCGCCGCCTCCGGCGCCGCCAACGCCGATGGCTTCGTCAACCAGCCCGCCTTCGGCGCCAACTTTGACTCCATCGAGTTGATGTTTGACATTGGCAATGCTCGGGCCGGCGCCCTGCGCGGCTGGTACGACCTGCGCCTGCGCATCTCGCCAAACGGCCAATGGTCTCGCCCCCACGGCGACGGCAACCACAACAACCGCATCGTCCAGGGTGCCGGCATCCACACCACCCTGACCGAGACCGGCTGGACCGCCGAGCTCGAGCTGCACATCGGCGTGGGCACCGGCCACCAGCTGGGCCAGTGGAACACCGCCCTCGGCGGCATCGGAGCCATCCACGGCTTCGACCTGCGCGTGATCGACGGCGACGGCTCTGCCCGCACCTCGGTGCACTCGTGGGCCACCTCCGCGGTCAACGGAGACGTCAACTCCTACCGCTGGGGCGCCTTCGAACTGGTCGAAGACCTCCCGCCCCCCGCGCACGTGTTCCCGTCCGGGCCGGGAGTGGTCTCCTACCTCGACATGAACAGCCTCGACCCCGACGCCGACCTGCTGGCCCAGCTGGCCGGCTGGCACGTGTTCGGTGACAACGTCACGCTGTCGCTGGTGCCCGACCCGGCCGATCCGAGCCGCAACGTGCTGCGGATCTCCGGCCGCGAGGACATCACGCAGGGCCTGCGCTCCGACCTCGGCATGTTGACCGAGGACGGCCGTTACGCCATGCAGGCGGCCGTGCGGGTGGCCGACCCGATGACCGGCACCGGCGTGCGCCAGGCCCGCTTCATCTCCACCTCCAACGGGGCGGCCGCCACCAACCAGGGCAACGTCACCATCGGCAATGTTGCCTGGACCTCGATCAACGTCGGCGGCTATGCGCCGCGTCCGGGAGCCCAACTGACCGTGGGCGGCACCCAGCCGGCCACCGGCAACTTCGACATCCTCGTCGACTTCATCCGCATCACGCGCCTGGAGCCGCTGGTGACCGGGGGCGCCTACCTGCCGCTGCGCGACAGCTTCCCGGGCATCGTCGTCGGTTCGGCCGTCAACCAGGGCGACCTGGTCGGTGGCAACTCCGAGATCCTGCGCCGCCACTACAACCACCTGGTGATGGAAAACCACCACAAGCCCGACAGCTGGTTCACCGGCCCCGCCGGCGACCAGGGCCCGGTTGGCTTCCACCGGCAGGCCGTCAATGGCCAGGCTCGGGCCGCGATGAACTTCGCGCTCGAGCATGACATGACCGTCTTCGGTCACGTGCTCATCTGGCACTCGCAGACGCCTTCCTGGTGGTGGGCGCAGAACCCCACCCAGCCGGCGGGCCCCGCCAACCCGGAGATGACCAACACCCCGGAGAACCAGCAGGAGATGCTTGACCGCGTCGACACCTGGATCGAGGGAATCGGCCGCCTGAAGGACGCCGAATGGGGCGCCTTCGGTTCCGCCGGTAACCCGATGAATGGCTGGGAGGTTGCCAACGAGGTGGTTGCCGGTGGTCCGGGTTGGCCGGGTGGCCTGCGGGCCAACTCGCCGTGGACGCGCATCTTTACCCCGTATGAGGGTTCGGTGCACACCCATGACCGCTTCCTGATCCACGCCTTCTTCAC
>WRIF01000146.1 GCA_009782865.1 Promicromonosporaceae bacterium | reverse complement strand
AACGTTTTTTGGGGGGCGCCTTTTGTCTCAGGTTTTCCCGGGACAGATGTCAACGAAAACCCACGCAAGCAACCCCCGCCTGTTGACCGTTCCAGCAGCGACACGTTACCTCCGCGTTACCTTTTGCTGGTGGCAGGCGGGACGGAGAGGGGCCTCCCCCTCTTCCCGCTGGTTGAGGACTCTTGGCTTCGAGATGGCCTTCGGCCTCCTCAACCAGCGAGTCCTGCGTCAAAACCAAGGGACCGGCCGAGCGCCATCGCGCGAAACACACGCAGGCCAAGGCCGCTCACGACGCGGGCTGCGCAGTTCGGCGGCCCGACATGGGCGTTATCCACAGACACAGCAACCCCCGTTGCACTTGCAACTGGGGTTGTGCAGTGTTGGGTCATCGGGAGCAACCAGGCTCCCGATGACCAGGAAGGAGGGGATCACGATGCAGGTTCTCGCCACTATCGCGGCTCTCGTAACCCTCCCCGGTGCGATCCTCGCAACGATCGAACTGATCGAGCGAAGCAAGCGCCGGTAGGGGTTACGCCGGGCGGTGGGTGCCACCATCGCCCGGTCCCTTCCTGCCAAGTATCTCAGGAGAACGCCATGAAGCGCAAGACCGCCGCCATCTACCTCGGAGCCGATGCCGCCCTCATCGTGACGCTTGCAGCCGTGGGAGGGCCGTCCTGGACAATCTGGGCAATGGGACTGCTGGCCCTGCCCGCGTTGCTGGTCACCGTCCTGCCCGGCAGGGAGCGGCGCCGCGATGCGTGAACTGGCCGAGGCGGAGGAGCCCCCGGGAGGCGTTGGGTCCGGGGGGCCTCCGGCTTCTACCACTCAGGGTGGTGTCTGGGTGGTGAGCGCTAGGCGGCGGGGGTGTCGGCTTCCGACCGACGGCGCTTGGCGGCGAGCTTCAGGCAGAGGCCGCCGCCCAGGGCGCCCGCCCCGAGGAACAGCGCCCCCGCGATGGCGGCGCCGGTGACGGGCAGGTCCGGGCGCTGCGGCTGAGTGGGCGGGGCGGTCGGCGTGGGCTCCCCCGGCGACGGCGACGGCGAGGGCGTCGCAGGGGGCGGGGTGGGGCCCGCCTCGCGGACAATCCCGGCGTCGACGAACACCCAATCCCGGATGATGAGTTGGACAGGGTCGGCGTACCCGGTTACCGGGTGGGCGTAAGAGTCGAGGCCCTGGATGGTGAACTCGAACGTGTCAGCCCCGGCGTTGATGGGGTCCAGGTCGAAGCGGACGGTCTTGACCTCGACGGGTCGGTAGGTGAACTCCCACCAGCCGTCCTCATCGGTGTAGGTGACGCCCACCACGGGCAGGGCGGCGCCCGCACCCCCATCGGCGGCGGAGGCCGGGGGGCCGAACAGGGTCACCCGCACCCCCTCGACGAGGTCCTCGTCGTCATCGAACAGGCCGTTGCGGTTGGCGTCGTACCAGACGATCCCACCAATGTGGGCGTAAGGGTCTTGCCCCTTCGGGAAGGCCACGACGTCGTAGATCCACCCATCTCCGGCCGTGTTGGTCTGGGGGATGGTGATCACAAAGGCGGGCGAGGCGTCCGAGCCGGCGGAGGTGCCGGCGTTGTAGGTGTTGGTCACCAGGTACACGCCGAGCGGCAGGTCTTCAAACACCGCGATGCCCCCCACGGTCGGCGACGTCCAAGACTCGGCGCACGGGAGGGCCTCTGCCTCCTCCTGGGTGAGGTCGGCGGCCCGCGCCCAGCCGGCAATGGTGGTCAGGTCGAGGGCGCCACCCGCCCCATCGTGGGTGAGCAGGCAGGCCGTCACGTCCACGATGTCTGTGGCGTGGCTGCCGTCGGAGTACACCCTCTCGATCCGCAACGAGCCCGTGGCGTCAGGGTCGGGCAGGGCGCGCCCGACGGTGGCGCCGAGGGACGCCGCGACGCCCGGCAGGGAGGCGCCTGACAGCAGGGCGCCCGGCAGCGAGACGCCAGGCAGCGAGGCGCCTGACTCCAAGGCACCCGGCAGGGAGGCGCCCGCAGGAACCCCGGTGGCGGCGGGCGCCAGGAGGGCCCCGGCGGTGAGCGCGACGGTCAACGTCGCGGTGAGCGCGGCGGCGAAAGTCTTGTACATCATGGTGGTCACGCCGAACGGCGTCCCTTCTCTTTGGCGGGCGGGCCGGCCACGTGACGAGGCCCAGTCTTGACAGGCGCCGCAGGCGCAGGGTTGGCGGTCGCCCCAGGCACGGCGCTGGCGGGCGCCGGGCGCTGATTGGCGGAGGTGCGGTTGAAGATCAGGCGCCCGGAGCCGCCGCCGCCTAGCAGCGCCCCGAGCAGGATTACGGCCCAGAAGGGGAACCCGGCCTCCAGGGTGACCTCGTAGTTGTCCACCCAGCCGGCGGGCGCTGGCACGCGGGTGCCGCGCACCAGCAGGCGGTGGGTGTTGACCCCGATGGGGGTGCAGGTGAACAGGGTGACCAGGTCGCGGCCGGGGATGATCTCCAGGTACTCCTGGTAGTCCCCGGGCAGCACGGTCACCAGGTGGTCCACCTCGTAGAACTTGGGCACCCCGAAGGTGTCGACCACAAACACGTCGCCCACCTCCAGCCGGCCCAGGTTGGAGAACAGCCGGGAGGTGATCATCCCGGAGTGGGCGGTGATCACCGAGTGGGTGTCCGGCCCGCCGACGGGCAGGGAGGTGCCCTGGTGGTGCCCGGCGCCGCGCTCCAGGGTGCCGTAGTCGGTGCCGTGGAACACCGGGACGGTCACCCCGATGCTGGGGAGCGCCACCTGGGCGAGGATGTCCGTGCCGGGGAGGCGAAACTGCTCCAGGTCGGCCGGGTTGTAAAGGTTTGGGTGCCCGAGGTGCCAGGCGAACAGGTTCTGGTTGTAGGCGTGTGCGCCGGTGAGGAGGGCCGCCTGCTCCCCCGAGTCCAGGGCCGCGAAGGCGTGGGAGTGGCGGGCCATCTCGCCGGCCTGGGCGCGGGTAGTAAACCAGTTGGCGGCGTCTGCGTACACCAGCAGCCCGGTGCCGGCGGCAACCAGCAACGTCCAGATCAGGGTCTTGACGGTCACGGTCTTCACTGCGGTCACCTTCCTTCTTTCAACTAGTCATCACCCGCGCCCGGCGCGGTGCAGTGCGGTGCAGCGCGCCGCGGAATGGCGCGGTGCGGTGCGAGATTGGTTGGGGTTAGTTCCGCCAGGCCCGAGGGTTTAGCGGAACGAACCCCAACCGGTGGCGGATCAGGCGGTCTGACGCTTGCGCGAGGAGACGACCAGGTAGCCGGTAGCGGCGGCCAGGAGCACGACGCCACCGATGGTCAGCAGCATGGTGCCGGTGGAGCCGGTCATGGGCAGGCGGAAGCCGGCGTTGTGCGGGATGTTCTCCACCACCAGGTTCGGGTCACCGAGCAGGGTGACAACGCCCTCGGAGGTGACGTAGAACTGGATGGGCTCGGCCAGCAGCTCGAAGCCCTCCGGGCTTTCGATCTCCACCAGCCAGAACGAGCGCCAGTCGGCCGGGTCGGTGATGACCGCGCCGTTCTCGAAGTTCGACAGGCGCAGGCCGTTGATGACCACGCGGCCGTCGGCGTCGGTGGTCCACTGGTTAACCGAGACCCCGTCAACCACGATGGAGACCGGGTTGGTCTGGGCGATGGCGTCTTCCTCGGTGAGGAAGATCTGGAAGGTGGCGCCCGCGAGCACGTTTTCGGGGTTGCCGCGCTCGATCTTCTCGATCAGGATGCCACCGAAGCGGGTCTCGGTCTGCGAGCGCTGCGGGGACTCGTCGGAGTAGGAGCGGTAGTTGGGGTAGAAGCGGGCGTCGTTGACAATCTGGCCGTCGCCCACGGAGAGCACGGTGGTGTTCAGCACGATCTGCACCTGGGTGCCGGCGGGAACGGTGTCGAGCAGGGCGCGGCCGACGGCGGTGAAGTCGAAGGTCCACTCACGGGTGGTGGCGTCCCAGTCGATGGTGAAGTGGGTGTCCTCGACCAGGGTGCCGGCGGTGGCCGGGACCAGCGAGACGACGGGGGCGTAGGTGCCGGTGGTGACCGGGGCCAGGCGCTCGTCGAGCACGTCGACGATGCGGAAGAAGTCGATGAGGTAGTCATCGGTGTGGTGGGGCACGTCGGCGGTGATGGTCCACTGCACGTTGTCGCCCACGGCGATGGTGTCGGCGTCCTGGACCGTCTTGGTGAAGTCAACCACCGCGTTCTTGGGGTAGACGTACACGTCGTACATCCAGACGTCCCGGTCCAGCGGGTGCGTCATCGGCAGGGCGACGACGAACGGGGCGCCGGGCAGGATGCCCTCGGGCGTGCCCGTCTCCTGGACCATCCACAGGCCCAGGGGCAGGTTGGCGAAGGTCACGCGGCCGTTGGCGTCGGTGACGCCAACGCGCTCGTCAACCCCGTCGGCCCAGCCGAAGGTGGCCACCGTCAGGTCCTGGGCGGCCTCCCAGCCCTCGCGGGTGGTCAGGTCGATGTCGGGGTGGCGGCGGATGGTGAACTCCACGCCCTCGACCACCGGGTTGGTCACGTTCTGCGGCAGGCCGTTGGCCGGCAGCTCGGTGGCCGGGGACTCGTGCTTGAACACGTGCAGGTTGGCGGTGCGGTCACCGTCGGGCAGGGCGGCGCCCACGGGCACCACCACGTCGGCAGAGGCCGGAGCGGCCGACAGCACGACGGCAAACGCCGCCGTCACGGCCGCCGCGGCGGTAAGGCCACGACGCATAGTGGAACGAATAGACATGCTTTCTCTTTCTCTAGGAGTTTCCCACAAGGGGGGGTACTGCAGGGGTTGCTACAAGGGGGTATTACGGAGGGGTTACTGCGGAGGGGTTACTACAGGGGGGCTGGTTTGTCAGCGACGAACCACCGCCTTAGGGCGCTTGCCGGCCCAGGCGTACAGCCCGGCGGCCAGGAAGGCGCCCAGCGCAGCCAAGAGGAGCTGCGTGGTCCCGTCGGGCCCCCCCGGGGGGGGCGGGGGGGGGGGCGCGGACTCGGACTCGGGGGGGGGGGGGGGGCGCCCGCCGCGCGCCCCCCCCCCGCCGCGGGTGGGGGGGGCGCGCCGCGCGGGGG
>WRIF01000145.1 GCA_009782865.1 Promicromonosporaceae bacterium | reverse complement strand
ATCCCGGCCAGGACGATGTTGGGTGCGGTGATGATCCCAGCTTGGTAGAGCACCCACGGGTCGTACACGAACGACGCGCCGCCGAACATGTCGGAGCCGACGATCCCGGCCAGGACGATGTTGGGTGCGGTGATGATCCCAGCTTGGTAGAGCACCCACGGGTCGTACACGAACGACGCGCCGCCGAACATGTCGGAGCCGACGAACACCCCATTGGAGCCGAGACCGCCCTCGGCCAGAAACGGATACGCCCCGCCGAGGGCGGCGGTCGTGTCCTGATGCTGCGGCAGGTGGAGCTTCCCAGGAGTCCACAGTTGAGCCGGTCCCGTTTCCCCGGCGGAAGCCAAGTAGACGGCCATCGCCCTCTCACGCTTCGCGGCTTCAATGTCGGAGCGGGCCTGGGCACGCTGGCGTCGTTGCCCCTCGGCCACGGCGAGTCGCGTGGCCTTGTCCTGCATCCGACGTTCACACCGGGGTTGTTTGGCGGGACGTACGAGGATGGAGGCATGAAGCCGCTCATGGGATTCCATGACCAGTAGGTGCGGCTTCCTGGCCTAGGACTCCCAGAGGCTCGTAATTCCACTAGCGTTGGGACATGGCATCCGACAGCGACGGCTACTGGGAATGGTTTGAGGAACAACTCAAGCAGCCCGACCGCGCCAAGGGCGGGGAGCCATGTGTCATCTGCGGCGAACCTGTTCCCGCAAAGGCTCACTGGAAACACAGGGATCGCCACGTCTGCTCTTCTCGATGCAACAGCACGCTTATTCGTAGATGGAAGAGGAGGATTCAACGCGGCGAGGCCCCCGCGTTCGAGCCATCCGCTGCCTACTTCGAAGCGACAGCCCATGCAGCACGACGCGAACCAAGAGTAATGAGAACTTTGCCGGACGCCTCGTTCCCCTACGAGTACGACCGATTCCCAGTCGTGGGAGACGTGCTTGAGCGGCATGGCCATCACACTGCATATATGGCGATTGAGGAGTTGCCTTACAAGGGCACGTTCGTTGAGCAAGTCATGCAAGACGCGAACTACCCTCCAGAGAGAACCATGGGAGCTGTTCATCTTGAGTCTGGCGGATGGACAACAGTGTTTATGGATGCTCAAGGAGTTCCATCTCGTCTTCATCTGGGCCAAGTCATCTTCGGGGACTACATGGTCAGTTCTCACAAACCGATAGGGATGACTTGGGAAGATGGATCACCAATGGAGTTGTACTGCAACTTCGAGTTGTTCCGCTGTCTGGATGACAACGGCAAGGACTACACCTGGGAGGCCATCTCCTTCGCGCCGGTTCACATTGAGGTAGGTCTATGGACGCCCGAATTCGCCGAGCGTTCTCAGAAGAGGGAGCGAGCAACGAGGGCCCGGTCGTCCTACCTCGCGCGACTTCGAGCACTGGGCGTAGTCGATGCTGACGCCAAACGTGTAGACCCCATGGGCATCTATCGCCGCGACAACTGGACGTGCCACATTTGCGGCAAGCCAATCCAACAAGGTCTGGAATGGCCCAACCCCTGGATGGCGACTCTGGATCACATCGAGCCAGTGTCCCGTCTCGGTCCTCACGACGCCGGGAATCTCGCCTCAGCCCACTGGATCTGCAACATCATCAAAGGGAACTCATAGATGCTGGAAGCGCCATCCAGCCGAGATCGGCGGCGAAAACAGTCATACTTCTCGGCACAAGGGCAGGGCGGCGGCGGTGAAGGCTTGAGCCTGCTGGCCGACTAGCGTCCTGGTCTCGCAGCTCGCTTGGACAGCGGCTTGTTCGATGGCAGCGAGAGCCGCTTGGAGGCCGTCTTCGGTCTTCGCCGACACGGACATCAATCCGACATAGCGGACCACGCCGTGGCCGTTGGTCAGGTCGGCTTCCTGCTTCAACACATCGACGTACTCGGCGGTGGTTGCCGCGTCTTCGATTTGGCCGATCTTGGCCCTTTGGGCTTGGTCGGCGATGTGTTCGGTCTTCTTGCGGCGGATGTCTCGGGCGGCTTGGTCGGCTCGCATGGGCATGACCATCAGGGAGAAGGTGCGGCGGATGCCCGACGAGAGCAGGACGGGTGAGAGGAAGCCGGGGAAGACTTGGGCACGGGGCCATTCGCTGATCCATAGGACGGCGTGGCAGGCGGTGTCGGTGCGCATTGCGTTCCAGGTTTCGCGGACGGCGACGGGTCCGGCGTCGGCCAGGTCGTGGCCCAACTGGGGATGCCGTTCGAGGGTGATGGCGGCGGCTGGGTCGTAGGCGGTGCGGAGCATGAACGCCAACTGGTCGGGGCCGAGCCAGCGGCCAGGATTCAGATCGGCGGAGCGCAGGGCGGTGGTGAGGGTGTTCATCTCTTGGGCGAGGACGGCGGCTGCGCCTTTCATGCCGCCACCAGCACCCCGGATGGCGTGGGATGCGGCTTTCATGTCCAACGCGACCGAGATCGTGGTGGCGTGACGCTCTGAGGCGGGTCCCGCGCGGCGGATCAGTTCTTGGTAGACCTTCGCCGTCCAGGAGCCGTCGTCTTTGCCGTGCAAGCGCCACCAGTCGGCCAAGCCGGAACCCGAGTCGGGCAGGGTGCGTTCCAACACCTGCAACCGGGCGATCCTGCCCGAGCGGCAGGTGGTGGCCAGCACCCGTGACCAGGCTTGCACTCGGCGTTCCTGTTCGGCGGGGTCGAGTAGGACGAACGAGGGGTGGGCGACCTCGATGACGGCGGTCAGGGTGGCGGCGTGCGGGTCGTGGACCATGACTGCGCCGGTTGTCGGATCGACCCATTGGCGTAGGGCTGCGGCGCTGCCGGGTAGTGCGAGGGTTCCGGCGGGGCGGGGTTTGTTGAGGCGGCGGTTGAACATGGTTTGGCCTTTCTGGGCGCGTGTGGCCCAGCGCAGTGTGATGGGTGCCCATTCGATGAGTTTCCTGCCGTTGACGCCGACCAGGGAGAGGCAGGCACCACACAGCCAGAACGGCGAGGCGTAGGCCAACGCCATGCCGCCGCCCAGGTACAGGGCTATGACGATGGCGAACGCGGCGACGCCGAGGCAGACCAGTTGCGGGCCGGACAGGCCGAGCAACAGGCCGCGTTTGGCCAGGCGGGAAAACTTGACTGGGTTCAGCTCGTACTCGGTGCGGGTGGCGGCGGCCATGACTCACGCCTCCAGCACCGGAGCCGGGGGCGGCTCAGGCGGCGCCGTCGAACTCGACGGGATGAAGACGGTTTGCGGTACCGACGGCGGCTGGGACGCGGGAGGTGTCGGCTGCGCGGCTTCGCCTTGACCCATCGCCGCGCCGCCCACGCTGTTGCCGAGGTCGGCCCCGGCGGTGGCCGCACCCTTGACGACCTGAGCGCCGATGATGACGGCGGCAGCAGGACCGGCAGCCGCAGCCGCCCCACCTCCGACAGCGCCGGCAGAACCGGCACCAGCCGAACCGCCTCCAGCGGCAGCCCCGCCACCACCGCCTGCGCCCGCACCGGAGGCCGACGACGTGGCCATGACGTTCGTGGTCTGACCGCCCGACGGCTGGGCCGGAGGCGGCGGAGTGTTGCCGCCGTCGTTGTCGCCACCGCCGAGAACTTGGGAGGGGTTGCCCATCGACGCCCGGACGGGCAGGGGACGGTTCATGGCGTGCTTGGCTTCCTGCTCGGCGGACATGAGGTGGTACATGTCGGACCCCATGAACGCGATCAGCTTGTAGGTCATGTACGGCGCGAACGCGGCGATCATCATCAGCACCACCCCGGCTATCGGCTCAGAGATCGAGGCCAGGTCGGGGGCGAGTGGGGAGGCCGTTTGGGTGACGGCGACCAGCAGCGTGACGACCAGGACGAGCTTGGACAGGATCATGGCGATCACGAAGCTGGCCCATTTGCCGAACCAGCCCTTCGTCACGTCCCACGACTGCCCGGCCAGCGCGAACGGGGCCAGCACAATCGACACGAGAAGCAGGGCCTTGCGGATCAGCAGGGAGAACCACACGATTAGCGCCGACGAGATCGCCAGCCCGGCCAGGAAGATCGTGATGATCGCGCCCGCTCCGGGCGCGGCCAGGTTGATGCCGGTCAGCCCGGCGGCGAGCAGGGCAATCCTGCCGCCCATGCTCTCCATCGTCTGACCGGTCGCCTGCACGATGCCGATGCACAGTTGGTCGGTCGCCTCCAACAACAGCCCGGTCAGGGTGAGCGCGATGAACGAGCCGAGGACGGACTTCGCCAGCCCGGTGACGGCCCTCTTCAAGGCTCCGGCTTCGTGCCGGGCCAGGCCGGTGATGAGTTGGAAGCAGAAGAACATCAGCATCACGAACACGGCGATGCCGAAGATCAGGGAGTAGACGTGGGTGTAGCCCGACGCGGTGACATCGACCATCGTCGTGGTGTCGAAGATCGTCCAGACCTGCTCGAACACCCACCCGGCGGCTGACCCCATCGCGGAGGCCAGCCAGTCGAACGGTGCCGAGATCAGACTCGCGGCCCCTTCGCCAACCGCGTCGCACACCGACGAGATGACTGGCACATCACAAACACCCATCGTTACTACTCCCTTGCCTTTTGGTGGTTAGACGGACTGGCCGACGTTCCAGAAGAAGTTGATGAGCGTGACGGACGCCCCGCAGATCACGGCTGCGGCGCACGACACAATCACGCCGAGCTTCCCCCTGGAGGCGAGGTGTGGGTTGGACGAGTTGGAGCCGAAGCCCCAGATGATCGCGGAGATGATGAGCGCCAGCACCGACAAGATCAGGCCGACCGTCATCACCGCGCCGACGATGGTCTTGAGCTGGGAAATGCCCGGCAGGCCAGAGTCATTCGGGCTGATGTTGACGTCCATCGGGATCAGGCCGACAACCTGGCCGATGAACTCCGGGATGAGGGTAACCATTGGTTCTCCTAGAACAGGCCCCGCAGGGCAGTTGGACAGCCAGAAGGTGCGCTCGGATTTCCCGTCTTGCCTCATTGTCAAATGTCCGGGAAGAGTTGATGTGTGCCTCACATAAAATGTCCGCCTAGGTGATGGCGGTAACGTGGGCCAAGGCCGCCCCTTGGGGCGGCCGCAGCGACGCGA
>WRIF01000144.1 GCA_009782865.1 Promicromonosporaceae bacterium | reverse complement strand
GCTGCTTGCGGTGCTGCCGAGCCTGGTCTATCTCATATCCGACGCCGGGGGCAAGGAAAGCGTGCTCCAGCAAAGCCTGGATACCCTGCTGGCGCCGATATACGTTGTAATAGATACGCTGCGCCCGCTGGTGGATGTGGGCACGGTGCTGGATCTCCTGGAGCTCGACGATATCGAAGGGCTGACGCTCTTCAAGGACGGCAAGGGGATCGGGCTCGATGTCATGAAGCTGCTGGAGGGCCTGCTGGCCGGCGACCCGCCGGCTGACGACCCGCCGGCCGCCGATCGAGCGCCAAGCGCTGACCAACCAACCGGCACCGACCAGCCGCCGAGTGACGCCGTCGCGCCCTCTCCCCAGGAGGCCGACAGCGTCGACGCCCGCTCGCTGATTGATGCCCTCGACAACCTCCCCGTCCCCGGGCAGGCAGCCAGCGACGGCCGGTCCCTCACCGCCGAGGCCCACCGTCGCCTCACCTCGCTGGCGCGCGTGCTGAGACACCTGCGCTCCGTGACCTACCTCAGCCTGCCGGAGCTGGTGGTGGCCGCAGAGCGATCCCTGGGACTCGACGTGGAGGTGGCCACCGTCGCCGCGCTCGCTGAGGTGATCGCCCCTGAGCATGCCGAGCGGCTTTCCACGCGCGGGCGCTCACACCTGGACGCCTTCCGGGATGTGGCCGCGAACTTTGCGCGGAGCACCGAGCAGGCCACCCTGGGGGCGTTCCTCGCCTGGCTGGCCGCCGCCGCCCGCGAGGAAAACGGCCTCGACCGCCCGTTGCACGATCCAGACCCGGATGCGGTGCAGATCATCACCGCCCACGGCGCCAAGGGGTTGGAGTGGGACGTCGTCGCGGTGCCCGGCCTGTCCGATGGTGTGTTTCCCGCCGACCCCGAGCGGGCCGGCGGTCGCACCGACGCCGGCTGGCTGACCAACGCGCGCACGCTCCCCTATCCGCTGCGGGGAGACGCCGCCGACCTGCCCCCCTTCGCCTGGGAGCGGTTCACCGACACCAAGGAACTGGCCGAGGGGCAGCAGGCATTCCGGCTGGCCTGCGGGGCCCACCAGTTCGCTGAGGAACGTCGGCTGGCATACGTTGCCTTCACGCGGGCGCGCACCGAGCTGCTGCTGCTTGGCCACTATTGGGGTGACCCCAAGGCCCCGCGCCCCCTTTCGCCCTTCCTGGGGGAACTGCTGGAGGCCGGGCTGGTCGCGCCAGAGCCTGACTGGGCCGACCCGCCGGGGGAGGGTGTCGAGAACCCACGCCTCGCCGCGCAGACCGTCGTCCTGTGGCCCCGGGGGTCGGACCTCGTCGCGGGGCGCCTCGCCGCGGGTGACGCCGCGATGGGTGACGCCGCCGCGCCCGCCAGCCCGCAGCACCTGCTCGCCCGGGCGGCCCAGCGGGTGCGCGAGGCCACCTCCGCCCTGCCCGACGATGAACTGGGCGCCCAGACGGCGCTGCTGCTCGCCGAACGGCAGCGGCAACCAGCGGCGCAGGTCATGCTGCCTGCCCACCTGTCGGCCTCGGCGCTGGTGCGCCTGGCCGCCGACCGCGAGGAGTTCGCCCGGCAGCTGCGCCGACCCCTGCCAGCCGAACCCACCGTCGCCGCGCGCCGCGGCACCGAGTTCCACGCCTGGGTGGAGCAGTTCTACTCCCGGCCAGCGCTTCTCGACCTCGACGACTTCGATCTCGATGACTTCGACCTTGATGACCCGCGCCGCGCTGCCTCGGCCGGCCTGGACCTCACCGCCCTCAAGGCGGCCTTCGAGTCCTCGGCATGGGCCGGACTACAGCCGGTCGCCATCGAGGTGGATGTGGAGACCCCGCTGGCCGGGGTGATGACCAGATGCCGCATGGATGCCGTTTTCCCCGACCCGGACGGCGCGCCGGGGGCGCAGATCGTCGTGGACTGGAAGACCGGCCACCCCCCATCCAACCCCGCCGACCAGCGAGCCCGCGAGGTGCAGTTGGCGGTCTACCGCCTGGCGTGGTCGCGCTTCACCGGCCTGCCGCTAGCGCAGGTCAGCGCCGCCTTCCACTACGTGGGCTCCGACACCACCGTGCGCCCGGCACGGCTGAGCACCGAGGCAGAACTGGAGGCGCTCATCAAGGGTTGAATCAGCGGTTGAATCAAGGGATGAGATGACTTAAGCAGCCGCGCCGGCTGTGGCGACCCCGTCCAGCGGCCTAGATGCCTTTGGCCGTGCTGGCCAAACTCGGCGGCCGCCTTGCCCCAACCCGGTGACGGGAGGCGGTGGTGGGGTCGGGCTAGGCGGCCTCGCGGGTGGCGTCATCCAGGTCGGCGAGCATCGCCACGGCGTCCTCGATGACATCGGGCAGGTTCTCCCGCACCCCGTGTAGCAGCCAGCGGGCGAGCGCAAACTCCCCGGCGAGCAGCGCCCGATCCACCAGGCGTGGGTCCTTCAGGTCGGTGCGTCGCGCGCTGTAGGCCTCGGTGATGGTGTCGATGGCGGCGGCGGGAGCGGCGACCAGCAGCCAGGCCAGGTCGTCGGCCGGGTCGGCCACCCGCGCCGATGACCAGCCGGTGATGGCGGTAACGCGCCCTCCCGAGACGAGCACCTGGTCGGCTGCCAGGTCGCCGTGCAGCACCACTGGCTGGAAGCCCCACAGCGAGGCGTCTTGCAGGGCCATCTCCCAGCGGGAGAGCAGGGCGGACGGGATGCGGCAGGTGGCGGCGGCCTCTTCGAGCTCTACCAGGCGGCGACGGCGATACTCCGCCGCCGGGTACACCGGCAGGCCGGCCCCCTCCACCACCGTGGCGGGCAGCTCGTGGATAGCCGCAATGGTGCGGCCGAGGTCGGCGGCCAGCCCGGGGCCGGGCCGCAGGGAGTCAACGTCAAGGGAGGTTCCCGCGATGTGGCGGTGAACGGTGGCCCGCCCTCCCTCGGGCAGGGGCGCCGAACCGGCCATCTCCGGGACGGCGAAGGGCAGCACCCCCACCTCCTGGTACTGATGCAGCGCCCTGAGGAGGGCGTCTTCGGCCAGGGCCGAGGCGCCGGCCATGATGGTGCGCGGCGCCCGCACATCCCCCGGCGCGCCATGAATGTCGGTCACCACGGCGACGTCGTAGTCGCCGGCCACCTCGGAGACCCGCACCGAGTGGGCGTCCAGACCCGGGACGGCCACGGTGGCGAGGGCGGCAAGCGCCAAAGGTGAACGGGTCATGCACCAAAGGTAGCCGATGGCCCGTCAGATTTGTCGGGACCTGGTGGCACAATCGCCCCATGTCGTCATCCGGCCCCGACCAGATCCTGCAGAACCTCGATCCAGAGCAGCAGGAGGTGGCCCTGGCCCTGCGCGGGCCGGTGGTGGTGTTGGCCGGCGCGGGCACCGGCAAGACCAGGGCCATCACCCACCGCATCGCCTACGGGGTAAAGACCGGCGTCTACTCGCCGTCGTCGGTGTTGGCGGTCACCTTCACCGCACGGGCCGCCGGAGAGATGCGCACCCGCCTCCGCTCGCTTGGCGTCGGGGGCGTCCAGGCGCGCACCTTCCATGCCGCCGCCCTGCGCCAGCTCGGGTACTTCTGGCCGCGCGTCATCGGCGGCGATCCCGGAACGCTGATCGCGCAGAAGGGCCCGCTGGTGGCCCAGGCCGCCGCCGCCGTGGGCATGGAGATCGACCGCGTGGCGGTCCGCGACCTGGCCGCCGAGCTGGAGTGGGCCAAGGTCTCGCTCATCCGCCCAGACGACTACCCCCAGGTGGCCCTGCGGCGCTCGCGGCCGGCCCCCGCCGGCTTCGACCATCGGGAGGTGGCCCGCCTCGCAACCGCCTACGAGGAGATCAAGGCGGAGCGCGGGGCCCTCGACTTCGAGGACATCCTGGCGATCCTCGCCGGCATGCTCGCCGAACATCCCGAGGTGGCCCGGCAGGTGCGGGGGCAGTACCAACACTTTGTGGTCGACGAGTACCAAGACGTCTCCCCCCTGCAGCAGGAGTTGCTGAACCAGTGGCTGGGAGAACGGCAGGAGGTGTGTGTGGTCGGTGACCCGGCGCAGACCATCTACTCCTTCACCGGCGCCACCCCCGCGTACCTGCTGGACTTCCGCCGGCGTTTCCCGCAGGCCAAGGAGGTGCGGCTGGTCCGCAACTACCGCTCCACGCCACAGGTGGTGGCCCAGGCCAACGAGCTGCTGCGCCGCGGCAAGGTGAGCGGGGCACTCGAACTGGTGGCGCAGCGCGACGCGGGCCCGCGCGTGCAGTACCGAACCTACTCCGATGACGAGTCAGAGGCGGGCTCGGTCGCCACCGGCATCGCCCGGTTGATCGCCCACGGCACCCGACCGGCAGAGATCGCGGTGCTCTATCGCACGCAGGCGCAATCAGAGGCGCTGGAAAACGCCCTGTCCGCTGCCGGGGTTTCCTACCAGGTGCGCGGCGGCGAGCGCTTCTTCCAGCGGCAAGACGTCAAGGCCGCCATCGTGGCGCTGCGCGCGGCGGTGCGCGCCACCCCTGCCGACCTGGCCCTGCCGGACGCCGCCCGGGAGGCCCTCGCCGCCGTCGGCTGGGCCGCAGACGCTCCGGCCCTGCGCGGGGCGGTGCGCGAGCGCTGGGAAGCTACCTGTGCGCTCGTCTCCCTCGCTGAGGAACTGTCCGCCGCAGACCCCGGCGCCACCCTCGCGGAGCTCGTGGCCGAGCTCGACGAAAGGGCCTCCGCCCAGCACGCCCCCACGCTGGAGGCGGTGACCCTCGCCACGATTCACGCCGCCAAGGGCCTGGAGTGGGATGCCGTCTTCCTGGTGGGCATCTCCGAGGGACTGCTGCCCATCTCGTACGCGGACACCGCCAAGACCCTTGCCGAGGAGCGGCGGCTGCTCTACGTGGGGGAGACCCGCGCCCGGGTGCACCTGGAACTCTCCTACGCCAAGGCGCGCACGCCGGGGGGGCGCGCCTCCCGCAAGCGCTCGCGCTTCCTCGAGGGAATCTGGGACGCCGCAGCCCCGGCCGGACGACGGCGCGCCAAGACCGTCCTGACCGGTGACTCGCCCCTAGAGGTGAGCCTGCAGCGGTGGCGACGTGAGACGGCCGAGC
>WRIF01000143.1 GCA_009782865.1 Promicromonosporaceae bacterium | reverse complement strand
CAGGGCGCGCACCACGCGATCCCGGCCACCATGCAGCGCAGCGTCGAGGGCGAGGCGCTCGTATCCGGCAACGTGCGAGATGAGGCCGGCCATGTCGGGGGCCAACGGCCGCCGAGCGGGGGATTCAGCAGTCGAGATACCGCCGGCGCTAATCCGTGCCGGGATTTCGATCACGTGGTCATCGGGCAGGAACGGGAACACGCCGTCGTTCCGCACGTTCACCACCTGGGTATCACCGCGATCGGCGGTGAGTGAGGCAATCAGGTCAACGGCCGCATCGGAATAGAACGCGCCGCCACGGCTCTCCAGCTCGGGGGGCTTGACCTGCTCGTTCGGATCGGCGTACTTCTTCAGCAGCGCGCTCTCGGTTTCCTCCACCGCTTGCGCCCGCGAGAGCACGCCGGGCTTTAGCTGCTCCGCCAGCACCGTGTCGTGGAAGTAGAAGTAGCGCAGGTAGTACGAGGGCACCGCGCCCTGGATGAGCATGAGCTCCAACGGCATATTGGTCATGTCGGCGATCTCCTGGCCGCGATCCGCGAGCAGCTCGGGCAGGCGATCCTGGCCGCCGACCAGCACGCCACGCTCCCAGGTGAGGTGATTCAGGCCCACGTGGTCGAGCTCGACCTGCTCCCACGGTACCCCGAGCATCTGCGCGAACTTGCGGCGGAACCCGATGGCCACGTTGCAGAGGCCCACTGCGCGGTGGCCCTCGTTGAGCAGGGCGCGGGTGACGATGCCGGTGGGGTTGGTGAAGTCAACGATCCACGCCCCCGGCTTGGCGTGCCTGGCGATGGTCTCTCCGAGCGAGCGGACCACCGGCACGGTGCGCAGCGCCTTGGCGAGGCCGCCGGGCCCGGTGGTCTCCTGGCCGATCACCCCGCAGCTGTGCGGGAAGGTCTCGTCGGTGTGGCGGGCGGCCTGGTTGCCCACCCGCAGCTGCAGCAGCACGGCGTCGGCGCCATCGACCGCCGCCTCGACGTCGTCGCCGGTGGTGACCGTCACCTCGTAGCCGGCGTGGGCGAACATCCTCCGGGAGACCCCCGCCACCAGCGAGAGGCGGTGCGGGTCGGGGTCCATCAGGGCCAACTCGGTCAGTGGCAGCACGTCTCGCAGCCGGGCGAAGCCGTCTATCAGTTCTGGGGTGTAGGTCGAACCGCCGCCGATTACGGTGAGTTTCATCGGTATTCCTTTACTTGTTGACCGGGCCGAGCAGGTCGCCCGCGCTGCGGAGGGTGGAGATGAAGAAGGTGGGGTCGAGGTTCGCCCGAGAGGCGATGTGGAAGGTGACACTCTGGCCGGCGGTCAGGGTGACCAGGCCGCGGTCCACCCTGGCCTCCGGATCCACCTGGTCCGCCAGGACGGTCAGGTCGCGCACGTACGAGGAGGCGGTGGCGGTCAGGGCGAGGCCGGTGGGCGTCGGCTGGACGACGGCGGTGACGGCCGCTGGCGCGAGCGCCTGCTCGATCACCTCGGCGCCATTGAAGATGGCTTGGGCGTAGCCGGAATCGGGCGCGGCGGCGCGGGCGACGACGATCTCGGCGGCCCGGTCTTTGAAGGTGAACACCTCGGGGGGCAGGTCCACGGTGGCGTTGCCCCAGGCGGGCAGGTCCACCGGCAGGGTGGCCGCGGCCAGCACCCGCCCGTCGAACGTCTCGCGGGTGACCCGGAAGTCGCCGGCGAACGGTTCCGCCGTGTCGTTGAGGAGCACCAGGGACACCAGGTCTCGTTCGGGGGGCATGCCCTCCCAGGCCCGGGCGCGGGCCTGGGCCGAGGGGCGCGGCTGGAGGGTGGCCAGGCGCGGGGCATAGGCGGCCTTGATCGCATGCCACAGCGGCTTGCGGTGCCCGCGGTGATCCACCGCGGCCCAGGAGATCACCGGCCAGTTGTCGTTGAGCTGCCAGACCACCACGCCCGAGTTGAGGGGGGCGAGCGAGCGGAAGTGTTCGATGCCGAACCGGATCGCGGCGGCCTGGTTGAGCTGGGTGGTCCAGTGCCAGTCTGCGATGCCCACCGGATCGGGCAGGTGACCCTGCCAGCCGCGCCGCAGCTTCTCATTGCCCAGGTTGGCCTTTTGGTGGACGAGCATCTGTGGGCCGAACGGGTCGAGCGGCTCGTCCCTGACCACGGCGGTGAGGGTGGAAAGGGCCGGTGGCCCCTGCCAGCCGAACTCGGACATGAAGCGCGGAGACTGCTCGGCGTAGCACTGGTACGGCAGGCGGTTCCACGCCTCCCAGGAATGGGAAAGGCCGTAGCGGAAGTCGTTGGGGTGCCGGTACCTGCCAAAGGAGTAGGGGCTGGCCGGGGTGTAGAACCGGGTCGGATCCAGTTCCGCCAGGAGGCGGGGGAACAGCTCGGAGTAGTAGTAGTCCCCCCAGCCCTGCCGCAGCACGGTCGGGTCTCCGGCCCAGCCCCAGTCGACCGAGCCCCAGGTGTTCTCGTTGTTGCCACACCAGATCACCAGCGAGGGGTGCTGGCTCAGGCGGGTGATGTGTTCGCGCGCCTCCGCCTCGATCTCGACGCGCGTCTCCGCGTCCTCGGGGTAGGCGGCGCAGGCCAGCGGGAAGTCCTGCCAGAGCAGCAGGCCCGCCTCGTCCGCCAGGCGGTACAGGTCTTCCCGCTCGTAGATCCCGCCGCCCCAGACGCGCAGCAGGTTGGCGCCGGAGTCGAGGGCGTCGGCCACCCCGCGGGCGTAGCGCTGCGGGGTGACGCGGGTCAAGAAGGCGTGGTCGGGAATCCAGTTGTAGCCGCGCACCATGATCGGGCGGCCGTTGATCTTGAGCTGGAACGGGGCGCCATGCGCGTCGGGGGTCGTGTCCACCTCCACGGTGCGGAAGCCGATGCGGCCCTGCCACTCGTCGGCCGCGGCCTTGACGCTCAAGTGGTAAAGGGGCTGCTCGCCGTGTTTCTCGCTCTGCTCGTCAACGGCTTCCTTGCCCTCGGAAGTGCCAGCAGACTGGCGCTTCACTCGCCCTTCGTCGCCGTGCCCCACCGGCCACCACCGCTGCACGTCTGCCACCCGCATCTCGATGGTGGCGCGGGTATCCCCGGCGGGGATGACCGCTGTGGCCGAGACCGCCCCGTCCTGGCCGGGGGGGGTGAGGGTGGCGGACACGGTGACCTCGCCGTCGGCCCCGGGCGCGTCCTGGCCGGTGGCGCGTTCGATCTCGACGTGGCAGGTCAAGATGCCGTCGGCCCCCACCGAATCCGAATCGGCCGAGTCCAGCCCCGCCGAGTTCAGCCCTGCGGAGCCCGCCTGCGGGGCGCGCACGTCCACCAGGGGCCGCACCGCGGCCAGGCGAACCGAGCTCCACGATTCCAGGCCGATCTCCTGCCAGATGCCGGCGCCGGCCACGTCTATCCCCCAGTCCCAGCCAAAGGAGCAGGCCATCTTGCGCAGCTGGTTGTACTCGTGGTGGTTGACCCGGGGCAGGGCGCCGCGGGCGGCGGCCCGGCGCTCGGTCTCCGGCACCGGGGCGGCGAAGGTGAGCGTCAACACGTTGTCGCCCGCCCGCAGCAGGGGTCGCACGTCCCAGCGGTAGGAGCGGTGCATGTTCTGGGTGCGGGCGATCTCTACGCCATTGAGTTCCACCGTGGCCACCGTGTCTAGGCCGCGGGCCACCAGGTCTACCCGGTCGGCGCCGGAGGGTTGGTGAGAAAAGGTGGTGCTGAAGCGCCAGGAAACGTCACCGATCCACTGCTGGGCGGCCTCGTTGTCGCCGTCGAAGGGGTCGGCAATCAGCCCGGCGGCGAGCAGGTCCAGGTGGGCCTCCCCTGGCACGGTTGCCGGGATTCCTGCCGCCAGGGCGGCGGCCAGCGCGGAGGGGACCGGGCCGTCGGCCGCGGTGAGGGTCCAGCCGGCGTCGAGGGCGCGGAAGGTCATCGTCGGGCTCCTTTCTGGGCGTCTTTCCGGGCAAGCCAATGCAGAGGCGGGTGGGGCGAGGGTAACTGACCGGCCGCCGCGGCGGCCGGAGGAGGGCGAGAGGGCAGTCAGGCCGCCTGCGGCTGGGCCACCTCCAGGCGGGCGGGGCAGGGATCGTCGGGCCCCAGGCGGAAGCAGCCGACCAGGTGTCCCGGCTCGACCTCGGCCTGGCCGTCGTCCTCCACTGGGGTGTCTGGCCGCTGCTGGTGGAACAAGCATTTGCCGGCAAGGGCCTCGTCGCGCTCGCGGGCCTCGGCCTCCACCTGCTCCCAGGTCTTGTCCAGCTGCGGGACGGCGGTCAGCAGGTCGCGGGTGTATGGGTGCAGGGGGTGTTCAAAGACGGCGCGGGTCAGCCCGGACTCGACTATTCGCCCCTGGTACAGGATCACCACCTTGTCGGCCACGTAGTTGCCGAGCGAGAGGTCGTGGGTGATGAACAGGATGCCGAGGCCCTGCTGCTTGAGTTCCACCAGCAGGTTGAGCACGTCAATGCGGGTGGAGGCGTCGAGCATGGAGATGATCTCGTCGGCCACCAGCAGCTTGGGCCGCAGCAGCAGAGCGCGGGAGACCAGCAGGCGTTGCAGCTGCCCGCCGGAGCACTGGTGCGGATACTTGCCGAGGATGTCTTCTGGCCTGAGCCCCACCGAGGCGAGCACGTCGAGCACCCGCTGGTCCCACTGCTGCTTCTTCACATCGGAGAAGTAGGCCTTGTGGACGGCGTCGAACACCCGGTCGATCTTGAAGATCGGGTTGAAGGTCGAAAACGGGTCCTGGAACACTCCCTGGACGTCCTCGTAGTACCGGCGCTTGGCCTTGCCCTTCAGCCCGGTGACGTCATTGCCGTCCAGCCGGATTTGTCCGCCGTCGGTGGAGATCAGCTGCAGCACCATCTTGCCGATGGTGGACTTCCCGGACCCCGATTCGCCGATCAGGGAGACCACCTCGCCGGCCTCCAGGGTGAAGGAGGCGGAGCGCACGGCCTTGAGCTTGCCCTGCCCGAAGGTGCCGACGTTGTACACCTTGTCGGCGTCCACGAGTTCAAGCAGGGGGGCGGCGGGCTCGGCGTCGGTGGCCGGGGTGGTCACGGCTTCGGGGCTCATGCGGCGGCCTCCTCGTTGCGGGTGGTGATGGCCGCGATCTCGGCCTCGTCAACGTTCCAGCAGGCCACCTGGTGGCCG
>WRIF01000142.1 GCA_009782865.1 Promicromonosporaceae bacterium | reverse complement strand
CCCGGGCGTATTTGACCCCAAGCGGGGGGCGCCCTTCAACCCCGAAACCCCCCCCCCGGGCTGGGGGAACCCCCCCGGGGCCGGAAAACCCCCCCCCCCCCCCCCTGAAATCTAACGCGGTGACCTGCAGGTTTACCTGTTTTGTGGGCGAAGGTAGTCATTTGTCCCTAGGGCGCCCGTACCGGCGCGAAAGGCGCCAGGGCCCGCCCAAAACGGCCCGTCACGGAGGCCTCGCGGACGGAGCCTGTCCTGCCCTCCTCCACCCTCGCCGCCTCACTGCTGGACCCCGTCCGCCGCCCACCACCCGCCTGCTATGGGCCAGGCTTCGATTGCCTCCCTGGAGGCTTCGGTCGCCGGCTGGAAGGCCCTACTTCGATGAGCCCCTCGGCAAACCGGGCGCAGACTCTGGCCGAAGCGCAACTCTTGTGGCAAGTCGCACTTGCTGCGGCCACTTGGGCCGCTAGAAGTGAACGCGGGAGCCTTCCGGACGGTCGGCGCCCTGGGTTTCGCGTTTCATTGCAGCCGACCAGCAGTGAGTCTCCAAAGAGGGGAGGCGTGCGGCTAGCCTGGGGCGACGATCCAGAGCCGTCCGCCGTGGGCCTCGACGGCGGCGCGTCCGTCCGTCACGTCAAGGAACAGCAGGTCGCTTCGGCCAAGGTCGCTGACGGCCAGGCCCGACGTTGGATACCACCGATCGCCGCCGGTGCGGGTGCTGAAGTCGTGGCCCAAGGCCGCCACCTTCGCCGTGCCGAGCAGGTTCTGCTCTGTGTCCAGGATGCCCACCTCCATGCTCACCTCCAAGAGGCCGGCCAGCATGTTCCCATGTACCGGCAGGTAGCCGGCCGCAGTCAGCTCGGGCAGCACCTCGTAGTTCGGGAAGGAGCGGTAGCGGGTGGACAAGGGAAAGGACCAGACGCCGCCCTCGAACACCGCGGCCGGGGCCGAGGTGTCGGCGGCCGGCAGGTGGGCGAGGAACTGCCATTCTAAGAACGTGGCGAGGGCGTCAACTCCCAGCAGCCCGTCGGCCCAATCAATGTTCTCTACGGTGAACTCCACCAGCCGCCAGTCAAAGTCGCGGTGTCGGTCCAGGTAGCCGCCCGCCGCCAGGTACAGGCCCGAGTCGAAGTCGACCTGCAGGCTGACCGCCTCCTCCAGTCCGCCCCTGAAGGCGGCGGCGTCCGGGATGTCGGGCCGCCAGGTGGTGACCCCCAGGTGATCGACCAGGGCCTGCAGTTGCTCGACCACCTCCAGGCCGACCACCACCTGCTGTGTCCCCCTTGCCCGCGAGCGCTGAATGCTCAACTCGAAGTAGTTGTCCGAGGCCTGCCGCAGGCTGTAGCGCAGGGGATCGCTCCAGCCGAAGGAGAGCGACAAGGAGCTAACCAGTCCCCAGTCGGGTTCGACATCATGCCGCTCGACGATCCCGCGCAGGTGGGTGGCGATGGCCGCGAACTCCACGTTGAAGTCAGGGGTCGGACGGCCGCCGAAGTCGTTGGCGCCGCTGGCGGTGATGGTGCTGCCGTCCGAGTATGTGACCTGGAGGGAGAAGCTGAAGTCGCCGGTGTTGTCGTCCGTCCAGGTCGAGGCGTACCCATCCCAGGCGGCGATGCCTAACTCGTCCAGCAGCGCGGCCAGGTCTTCGGCCTCGCCTGCGGCCAACGGCATGCCGTCGGGCACAAAGAACTGCTCGCGGCTGTGGGTGTCCCACACGACCCACAGGCGCAGTTCGCCGTCCTCCTCCGCGATGCGCACCAACTGCCAGCCCTCATGGAAGTCGCCCCAGTTCATCGTGAAGCCCACCAGGTGGGCCGCTGGGTCGCCTGGAATGCGGGTCTGGGTCGAGGTCGCGGTCGGGATGTCGGCCGGTCGGCCCGTTTTCGACGCCAGCGCGGGAGACTCGTCTCCGGCCGAGCAGCCCGCCAACGCGGCCAGGACGGCGAGGGCGACCATCGGCGCAAACCGTGAGCGGGGGAACCTGGTCATGCCTACTCATGCGCTATGTGTCCGGGTTTGTCACCTCCCGTAGGCCACCGTCGCGCACCGCGGCGATGAGTTCTCCGACCAGGGACTCGTCTTGATCCATCCCCGGCTCGGAGTTGGTCAGCACGATCACGGCCGAGCGTGCGTCCAGGTCGGCGCGCAGGCGCGACTGGGCGCCGACCCCCCAGCCCTGGGAGAAGAAGCAGCGGTGGCCGTCCGCATCGTCGAACACGAACACCCCCAGGCCCATCTCCGGCTCGCAGCCGTAGCCGGTCAGCATCCGCCGCGCCGACAGCGAGTCGAGGACGACGCCGCCCTCGCCGTGCCAGGAGGCCAGGAGATCGGTGATGATCCTGGCCAGGTCCGCGGCGGAGGTCCACAGGCCGGCGCCCTCGGGATTGGGGTAGGCCGCGCGCGGCTGGTCGATGACCTCACCGTGATTGCCGTGCCCGACGGCCACCGCCGCCTCGTCGACCCCGGGCGGCAGCGGCGCCCCGGCGGGCCAGAAGAAGGTGTGCCGCAGGCCGAGGGGCTCGAACACCAGCCGACGGGCGTGATCGGTGACCGCCTGGCCGGTCGCATCGCTCACCGCCTGGCTGATGACCACATAGCCGGCATCGGAGTACTCCCACTGGGTGCCCGGCGCGGCCAGCGGGGCCACCGCTGCCGGGTGGTAGGGCGTGACGCCGGTCAGCAGCTCTAGGGACGACGGCGGCCTGTCGCCGTCGGACACGGGGCCGAAGCTGCCCTCGACATCTGTCAGCCCGCCCTGGTGGGCGAGCAGGTCGGCCAGGGTGGTCGGCCGCGCGCCGGGGAGGTCGGGGAATCGCCAGGAGGTGAGCAGGCGGTTGACGTCGGTGTCGAGGCTGAGTGCGCCGGCTTGCGCCAGGCGCAACACAGTGAGGGCGGTGACCATCTTGGACATGGAGCAGGCGTGGAAGATCGAATCGCCGTCGACCGGGCGCTCCGCCCCGGCCAGCAGGGTCCCAAACCCGCGGGCCCAGGCGACGGTGCCATCGGTGACCGCCGCCACGGCGGCCCCGGGGACGTGAAAGTGGGCCATGCGTTCGGTGATGTTCATCGGATTTGCCTCCTAGGTGGGGTACTCCACCCACCCTAACGGCGACCACCGACAAGAACCTCGGCCCGCCTCCAGGCGGCAACCTCGGCCCCAGCGCCGGCGAGAAATCCCCGGCGAGAATGTTCCGGCGCGAAAGCTCGCGCGAACGAGAGCCCTGGCCGAGAAGTCAGGCGCTCGCGCCGACCTGACTACCGTCACGCGAGGCCCGCCGCCGGTCGATGGCCACCAGCCCCCAGGCGACCGCCGCCACCCCGACGGCGATTCCGGCCATGTACACCAGGGCCATGGGCACCCCGAGTTCCACATGGTCGAGGAAGAAGTAGGGGAAGCGCTCCTCGACGCCATAGTCGTCGACGGAGTAGACGAAGCCCCCCGCATACCCGAGGTAGACCGCGCCGAGGTAGGCCAGCGGCAGCACCAAGGCCAGGCCCACGTCGCGGCCGCGTTGCGCGCCGGGTCGCACCCTGGCGAAGTAGAAGACGGCCAGCAGCAGGGGGGTGACCAGATGGGTTGCCAGGTTGCGGAACGTCCACAGCGAGGTGGTGGCGATCGGCGCCAGCAGCGCCCAGTAGGCCACCGTCACCAGCACGCCCGACGCCGTGACGTACATGGTCACCCTCGCCAGGCGGGCGTCGGCAGGCTGGGAGCCGTCTGGGGCGGGCCGGCGCAGGCGCAGCAGGTGCAGGCCAAACACGACCCCGGCCAGGAGGTTGGTCCAGTTGGTGAAGTACATCAGCGTCGACCAGCGATTGTCTCGGCCAGGCTGCAGGGCGTTGTCCAGCACGCCCGCGAAGGCGAGGAGCATTCCGGCCAGGGCAAACCAGCGGGCGGCAGACCTTGATCTCAGCATCCTGCGACCCTATCGGCGGCCCGCGACCGACGGCCAGTGCCGGGGGACACAAACAACGGGCGCAAAGGTTGGCGGTTTGCCACTGCGGCCCGCGGGCGGGGCTAGAAGACGACGGTCACCTTGTTGGCGGCCCCCGGGGTGCGCGCGAACTCCAGTGCCGCCAGGGCGTCGTCGAACGCGAACGTGTGGCTGATGATCCTCTCGTACTTGCGCCAGTTGGCCTCGATGTCGCGGGTGATCTCGAAGATCTCGGTGGGATACCCCATGGCCCAGCGCCATTGCAGTTCGGTGGCGAGCAGCTGATCGACCGGCACCTCAACGGGGGAGGTGTACACCGCGACTATCGTCAGGCGGGCCCGCCGCTTGGCGGCCTTGAACGTGGTCTGCAGCACCTGCTCCGAGCCGGCCGCGTCGTAGTAGACGTCGGTGTCGGGCTTGATCTGTCCCGGGTACAGCCCGGGGGGTGCCTCGCCGTGAATCTCGACCAGCCGCGTGATCACGTCTTCCGTGGCGGCGTTGATGACGGCGTCCGCGCCGAGTTCGGTGGCCGTGGTCAGGCGTTCGGGACGCACGTCGACGACGACGACGGAGGCGACCCCCTTGGCCTGGAAGGCCAGCAGCGCCCCGAGGCCGATGGGGCCGGCCCCGAAGACGACCACCTTGTCTGTGGCCTTCGGCTCGCTCACATTGACGCCGTGCAGGGCCACCGCCATCGGCTCGTTCAGCGCCGCCACCTTCCACGGCACCTCGGGGGAGATGACCTCGACCTGCACGCCACGCTTGGCGTTCTTGACCACCACCAGCGGGGCCATGCCGCCCTGGGCGCCACCGCTGCCCAGCAGGCCATCCTCGAAGGCCATGGTGTCGATCACCACGTGATCGCCCACGGCCAGGCCGGTGACGTTCTCGCCCACCTGGATGATCTCGGCGGCAGGTTCGTGGCCGAGGATGGTCTTGCCCTGGTTGGGCGGCAGGCCGCCAATTGCGGTGTACATCGTGTCGGAGCCACAGATGCCGGTGGCCCGCATGGCGAGCAGCACGTCATTGGGGCCGGCTACCGGCTCGGGAACCTCCACCCATTCGACGACGCCTGGAGCGGTGACTTGTACGGTCTTCATCTGTCCTCCCTTGGACTGCGCGGTGTCCCGATTGGAACCGGTGTTCGCAGCCTAGAAGGCCGCCGGCCGGCCCGCATCCGCTGCGGAGGCGACAGC
>WRIF01000141.1 GCA_009782865.1 Promicromonosporaceae bacterium | reverse complement strand
GAAGGGCGGCGCATGACCATCAGCGTTCTCGTCGTCGACGACCAGGCGATGGTGCGCGCCGGCTTCGCCGCGATCCTGGATGCCCAGCACGGCATCAGCGTCGTCGGCCAGGCCGCAGACGGTGCGGAAGCCATCGGCCTCGCCCGCAGCCTGAGACCCGACGTCGTGCTGATGGACGTGCGCATGCCGAATCTGAACGGCATCGACGCCACGCGGGAGCTCGTCAACCCGAGCCGGGGCGAGCCGTACGTTCCGCGCGTGCTCGTTCTCACGACCTTCGATGCCGACGACTATGTGTACGACGCGCTCGCGGCGGGTGCCAGCGGGTTCCTGCTGAAGGACGCCCCGCCGGACGAGCTGCTCACCGCGATCCGCACCGTACACAGCGGGGACGCGGTGATTGCGCCGTCGTCCACCAAGCGCCTGCTGGAGCACCTCGCCAGCGTCCTGCCCGCCCCGGGAACGGGCCAGGACGGACAGGACGGCGGGGCGGCGGCCGCCGCGGTCGCCAGCCTGACCGGGCGCGAGCGGGAGGTGCTGGAGTTGATGGCGCGCGGCCGTTCCAACACCGAGATTGGACAGGACCTGTTTGTTGCCGAGGCGACGGTCAAGACCCACGTCGGGCGGGTGCTAGCCAAGCTGGGGGCGCGTGACCGCGTGCAGGCCGTGGTGGTCGCCTACGAGGCGGGCCTGGTTAAGCCCGGCGCCTAGTTCGCCCCACGAAGGATCGATTTGATCGTCGTCCTCCCGGTCGGGTACGCTGATCCCCGCGGTTGGCGCGCCCGTTTGGCGACGCGCCCGCCGACCCGTAAATTTAGGGCTCACCCGCGAGCCAAGGAGAGGTAACACCATGGCTGCCAAGTCTGTAGACGTTCGCCCCAAGATCACGCTGGCCTGCGTGGAGTGCAAGGAGCGCAACTACATCACCAAGAAGAACCGTCGCAACAACCCCGACCGGATGGAACTGAAGAAGTTCTGCCCCCGCGACGGGCGACACACCGCGCACCGCGAGACCCGCTAGGGTCGCCGCCAAACGTGCTGCCGGAGACTACCCCCAACACTAGTCTTTAGCGCAGCAGGAGGGGCCCCGCCGGCCATCACACCACACCACCCCCGGCGCGGCCCCTTTTGGCGTCTCTAGGCTGCCTCCTAGGGCGGGCATGTGGGCCTGGGCGGCCCCAGAGGCGTATCTAGGGCGGGGATCCAGTCGGGCTTACGCCGCCAGGGCGGGCGCAGAAGTACCTAGGCGGGCTCCCGCCGCTGGGCGGGCCCCGAGGTGGTGCCGGCCACCAGGCTCACCGGAATGCGGCGCGCCTCGGCGGCCCGATCCTCAAGCATCTCCAGGGTGGCGTGCCCGAGGGCGACGCCCTTCTCCCGCAGCGGCTGATGCACCGAGGTCAGCGCGTCGGGGGACAGCCAGGGCAGGTCGAGCCCGTCAAAGCCGACAATCGACACATCCTCGGGCAGCCGCAGCCCAAGCTCGCGGGTGGCCAGCACCGCCCCGGCGGCCAATAGGTCGGAGTGGGCGAAGATCGCGGTCGGACGCTCTCCGGCGGGGGAGTCGGGCCCCAGGATCGCCAACGCGGCGTCCCGCCCGTGCTCCACCAGCGTGCCAGGGGTCTGCCAGGTGACGACGGGCTGGCAGACATCCCGGAAGCCGGCCAGGCGTTCGCGGGACACGTAGCGGGTGGCCGTGGCTACCTCGTCCTCGGAGACGAAGCCGCCCGGGCGGCTGGTGGCGAACATCGGCATCGCGATCTCGGCGATGCGGGTGTGCCCCAGCTCGGTGAGGTGACGGACCGCGGCCGCGGCGCCGCTGCGGTCCTCAATGCCCACCAGGGCGGCGCCGTCGAGTGCCACCCCGTCACCGACCACCAGCGGGATGCCGCGCTGCTGGAGCACCTCGACGTGGTGGTCACCAGGGACGGCCCCCCAGACCATGACGGCCACATCCATCGCGGCCGACTCGACGAGGGGGTCGACCTGATCTTCGGCGGTCCCGATGCCGGGCACCAGCAGCACGCCGAGGCGATGCTCCCCGAGCACCTCCATCAGGCCGTCGAGCACCTGCGTGGCCACCTGATCGCGAAAGACGCGGCTGGGCTTGTCGCCCATCACCACGCCCACGATGCCCGAGCGGCCCGAGCGGAGCTGGCGTCCGAGGGGGTTGGGCCCGTGGTAGCCGAGATCGGCGGCGGCCTTGAGCACCCGCTCCTTGGTGTCGGGGGTGATCGGGCCGGCCCCGGAGAAGGCGAGGGAGGCGGTGGACACCGACACGCCGGCCTGCTTGGCCACCATGGCCAAGGTGGGTCGGCCGGTGAGTCGGGACATCACGCGCTCCTCGCGAGTTGCGGCTTCCGAGACGCGGGAGGTCAACGGATGGACCCGACAAGCCTACCCGCTGGCCTGGGGCCAAGCGGCACTGGGGTTAGGCTGGGCGGCATGACTGCGCTGGCTGAATCAACCACCCTGGCTGAACTCACCACCCTGCGCGTCGGCGGGCCGGCCGCCGCGTACCTCGTCACCACCACCGAGGCCGAGTTCATCGCGGCGATCACCCAGGCCGACGACGACGGCACCCCGCTGCTCGTCATCGGCGGCGGCTCCAATCTGGTGGTGGCCGATGCGGGCTTCCCTGGGCTGGTGCTGCGCGACGGCCGCTCTGGCTGGATCCTTGACTCCGCCGACGCCTGCTCTGGGGCCTCCGTGACCGTGGTGGCCGGCCAAGACTGGGATGGTTTCGTGGCCGCCGCCGTCGCCGAACGCTGGGTTGGCCTGGAGGCGCTGGCGGGGATTCCCGGCACCGTCGGGGCCGCGCCCGTGCAGAACATTGGCGCCTATGGCGCCGAGGTGTCGGACGTGCTCTCCAAGGTACGCACCTGGGACCGGCAGGAGCGCCGGGTGCGCACGTTTGCCGTCGGGGAGCTGGCCCTGGGGTACCGCACCTCGCTGTTGAAGCAGACGCTGGGGCAGGCCTGGAGCCCCACCCCGCGTTACGTGGTGCTGGATGTCAGCTTTCAGCTGCGCCGCGCCGACGTGTCCCGCCCGCTGCGCTATGCGGAACTGGCGCGCCGCCTCGGCCGGGAGGTCGGGCAGCGGGCCCCGCTCGGAGAGGTGCGAGAGGCCGTGCTTGGGCTGCGGGCGGCCAAGGGCATGCTGGCCGAACACGTCGTCGGCGGGAACACCGCCGCGCCAGAGCACGACCGCTGGTCGGCCGGTTCCTTCTTCACCAACCCGGTGCTGCCGCTGGAGCGGGCCGAGCGGCTGCTGCCCGCCGCCGCGCCGCGCTACCCGGTCAGGGCCGTGATCGGGGCCGGGATGAGCGGCATCTACCGCACCGAGGTTGACCCCGCCCTCGTCAAGACCAGCGCCGCCTGGCTCATCGAGCGGGCCGGCTTCACCAAGGGCTACGGCCTGGACGGGCTGGCGGGCGGGCAATCGTGCAGCCCCGCCACGCTGTCGACCCGCCACACCCTGGCCCTAACCAATCGGGGAGGGGCCACCGCGGCGGACATCGTTTCCCTGGCGCGCGCCATCTGCGACGGAGTCCAGGCCAAGTTCGGGATCGAGCTGGAGCCGGAGCCGAACCTGGTTGGCTTGACCATCTAGGGGTGGCGCCTAGGTTTGGGGCCTGGGGCCTGGGTTCTGCGCCTGGGTGGAGCTTGCTAGGAGATCCAGCCCTGGCGCCGCGCCTCGGTGACGGCGCCGGTGCGGTCGTCGACGCCGAGCTTGTTGAATACCCGAATCAGATGGGTCTTGATCGTCGCCTCGGAGACGAACAGCGCGCGCGCCACCTCCGCATTGGTCTTCCCCTCGGCCACCAGCGCCAGCACCTCGGACTCGCGCGGCGTCAGGCGCTCGGAGGTGGTCCGCACCGAGCCCACCAGCCGGGAGACCACCGAGGGGGCCAGCACGGTCTCGCCGCGCGCCGCCGCCCGCACCCCGCGCAGCAGCTCGTCCACCGGCGTGTCCTTCAGCAGATAGCCGGTGGCCCCGGCCTCCACCGCCCGCAGGATGTCGGCATCGGTCTCGTAGGTGGTCAGCACCATGACGCGCGGTCCGGTGCCCGCCGCCGCCCTGGCGCCCGCGATCTGCTGGGTGGCGCCCACGCCATCTAGCACCGGCATCCGCAGGTCCATGAGCACCACATCGGGGCTCAGCGCGGCCGCCAGCGCCACGGCCTCTTCCCCGTTGCCCGCCTCGCCAACCACCTCGAGGTCATCCTCGTCCTCCAGCATGCCGACGATTCCGGCGCGGACGATGGGATGGTCATCTGCGACGACAATGCGGATGGTCATGCCGGAATCCTAATGATCACCGTGGTCCCGCGCCCGGCCACGGTCGGCCGGACGGTCACCGTGCCGCCCACCGCCGCCACCCGGTCGCGCATCCCGGTCAGGCCATACCCCTCGGCCTGCTCCGGCGGCAGGCCCACGCCGTCATCCGCGATGATCAGGGCCACGCCGCCGTCGGCCGCGTTCAGGGCGATGGAAACCGCTGCGGCGTTCGCGTGGCGCCGCACATTGGTGAGCGCCTCTTGGGCGGCGCGCAGGAGCGCCACCTCCGTCGGCGCTGGCAGTTCGGGGACGTCCGGGTCGAGGGAGACCGTGACCGCGTGCCCGGCCTCGGCGTGCAGGCGGGCGGCGAGGCGTTCGAGCGCCTCGGCCAGCGTGGCATCCTGCAGGGAAACCGGGGCGTAACCGGCCACCAGGGAGCGCGCCTCGGCCAGGTTCTCCCGCGCGGTGCCCTCCAGCAGGGCGAGTCGCCGCTCCACGGCCTCGACGTTTCCCTTGCTCAAGGAACGCCTAGCCGCCTGCGACAGGGTCACCACCGACATGAAGCCCTGGGCGAGGGTGTCGTGAATCTCCCGGGAGACCCGCTCCCGTTCGGCGGTCACGCCCGCCTCGTGCTGGGCCAACGCCAGCGACGCTTGGGCCGCCCGCAGCTGCCTCACCAACGTGGCGTTCTTGTCGGCCTGCCCGATCACGTAGTAGATGAAGAAGCCGATCCCGAGGGTGAACAGCAGGATCATCAGCATCTGGGGGGCGATCAGCCGCAGGGTGGCGAGGTCCCAGCCCAAGAACCCCCAGCGCCCCACGGTGGAGGCCGCAGTGATGAGGAAGAGGGTGCCCGTCGCGATCCGCGTGTTGGACAGCAGCGACCAGACGTGCGTGAACACCACCATCATGAGCATTGGGCCCATG
>WRIF01000140.1 GCA_009782865.1 Promicromonosporaceae bacterium | reverse complement strand
CAACTAGGGCACACTCGGCCGGGAGTTATCCCCAGGAGAGGGGGCAGGCTGGGGAAAACGGGCCCTGGCTGTGGGCAACCCGGGCAGGCGCCGAGGCGTCGCCCCGCCTAGCGGGGTGACCAGGCGCCGGGCGACAGGGACTTGGACAGGGCGGCGGCAGGTTCGGCGTACTCGATGCGCGCCAACTCGTCGTCCTCGTACACAAACGAGGTCAGGGAGCACAGCGAACATTGCCGGCGGCGCGGGTTGTGCCACAGGTGACGCCCCGCCAGGTGAAGCCGCGTGACCCAGATGGGCAGCTGGTGCGAGACCAACAGCACCTCCCGGCCGGGGTGGGCGGCGCGGGCGGCCCGCATCGCGGCCTCGACCCGCTCGGCCTGCGCGCCAAAGGGTTCGCCCCAGGATGGCCTAAACGGATTGCGGAGGCGTGGCCAGTGGGCGGGGTTGAGCAGGCGCCACGGCTCGGCGCCGATGCGCGTGCCGGTGAAGGCCGAATCGGCCTCGATCAGACGGTCGTCGGTGGTGACCGTGAGCCCAAAGGCCGCCGCGGACGGGGCGGCCGTCTCTTGGGCGCGCTGCAGGGGCGAGGAGATGATGGCGGCCAGGTCACGCTCTTGGGCCGCCAGGTGGTCGGCCACTACCTGCGCCATCTGCCGCCCGCGCTCGGAGAGGCGGAAGCCCGGGAGACGTCCGTAGAGCACGCGGTCGGGATTGTGCACCTCCCCGTGCCGCAGCAGGTGGATGGTGGTCTGGGTCATGAGGTTCCCTCCCGGGTGGCCGCGTGGTGGGCCAGGATCTGCAGTTCGCCGGCCACGTCGACCGAACGGACCACCACTCCCTCCGGCAGTTGCAGCACCACCGGGGCAAAGCTCAGGATTTCATGCACCCCAGCCGCCACCGCCCGTTCGGCCACCGCCTGCGCCTCGGGCCCCGGCAGGGCCAGGATCACCATGGTCACCGCCTCGCGGGCAAACACCCGCTCCAGGTGGGAGATGTGTTCGATCAGCATCCCGGAATCGGTGCGGGTGCCCACCATGTGCCCCACGTCTAGGAGTGCCGCCACCTCGAAGCCGCGCTTGGAGTAGCCGGAGTAGTTGGCCAGGGCGTGCCCGAGGTTACCGATGCCGATGATGGCCAGGCGGTGCACCGCCTCCAGGCCGAGCGCGCAGGTGATCGCCCAGGCAAGTGCCCCGACGTCGTATCCGACGCCGCGCGTGCCGAAACTTCCCAGGTGGGAGAGGTCCTTGCGCACCCCGGCTGACGTGATGCCGCAGGCCTCGGCCAGGGCGGAGGAACTGGTAGTGGTCACGCCGCCCGCCTGCATGGCGCGCAGCACCCGCAGGTATTGGGGAAGGCGTTCTACCGTGCTTGCCGGAATACCTTCAAACTTGTTGAGCGGCTTGTCCACCCCTCAAGGGTACGGGTAGGGCTAAGGTTGGAACATGTCCGACGACGTTCTGCGCGCACCTGCCCCCCATCCAGGCGCCGTTCGCGCGGCCTTCTTCGACGTCGACAACACGGTGATCCGCGGGGCCTCGGCCTATCAGCTCGCCCGCGAGTTGTTCCGCCGCGGCTTCTTCCGCCGCCGTGACATCCTCCGCTTCGGGTGGATGCACCTGAAGTACCTGACGGTGGGGGAGACCAAGGACCAGGCCGAAGAGGTGCATGACCGCGCCGCCGCCTTCATCGCGGGCCGCACCGTCGCCGAGATCACCGCCGTCGGCGAAGAAGTCTATGACACCGTCCTCGGCCTGCGGATCTACCCCGGAACGCTCAGGCTGATCGACGAGCACCTGGCGGCCGGATACGAGGTCTGGTTTGTCACCGCCACCCCGGTGGAGATTGGCCGCCTCATCGCCCGCCGGATGGGGGCCACCGGCTGCCTGGGGACCGTCGCCGAGCACCGGGGCGGGGTGTACACCGGACGCATCGTCGGCAACCTGATGCACGGAGAGCACAAGGCCGAGGCGGTGCGCGAGCTGGCCGCCCGCACCGGGATCGACCTCGCGGCCTCCTATGCGTACTCGGACTCCCTCAACGATCTGCCCATGATGAACCTGGTGGGCAACCCCTGCGCGATCAACCCCGACCTCAAGCTGCGGCGCCACGCCTCCGACGTGGGATGGCCCATTCGCGAGTTCCGCGGTCGGGGCCGCCGTGTCTGGGGCCGCTCCCTGCGCTCGGCCTCGCTGGCGGGAGGCGTCTGGGTGGGCGGGGTCATCTGGCGACAACTCCGCAAGCGGCTCGCCGCCGGGTTCCAGCGCTAGCCGGAGGAGAGCGGCGCGCCGGAGGCCGGTTCCGGCCTGGCCCTGGGAAGGTCGGGAGGCTAGGAGAGCCGAGAGACCACGTAGTCGATGCAGGCGGTGAGGGCCAACACGTCTTCGGGGTCGATGGCCGGGAAGAGGGCGACGCGCAACTGATTGCGGCCGAGCTTGCGGTAGGGGAACACATCGAGCACGCCGCTCGCCCGCAGGGCGGACACCACCGCCGTCGCGTCGATGGATTCGTTGAGGTCGATGGTGCCCACCGCCGAGGAGCGGTGCTCCGGAAGCGTGACGAAGGGGGTCGCATAGTCCGAAGAACCCGCCCAGTCGTACAGGTAGCCGGCCGACATCTCGCAGCGAGCCACCGCCCACGGCAGGCCCCCGGCCGCCAGCAGCCAGTCGATCTGCTCGCCGAGCAGGAACAAGGTGGCCAGGGCGGGGGTGTTCAGGGTCTGATTGGCGCGCGAGTTCTTCACGGCGGCGGTGAGCGACAAGAACTCCGGCACCCAGCGTCCGCCCGGCAGGTCGGCCTCGATCCGTTCGGCCCGCTCGATGGCGGCCGGGGAAAGGGCGGCCAGCCACAGCCCGCCGTCTGAGGCCAGGGCCTTCTGGGGGGCGAAGTAGTAGGCATCGGTCTGGGTGAGGTCGACGGGCAGGGCGCCGGCGGCGGAGGTGGCGTCGGTGAGGGTGAGGGCGCCGCCGGGCTCCGAACCCGGGGCGCGCGACGGCGTGATCATCGCCCCCGTCGAGGTCTCATTCTGGACCGAGGCGTGCACATCGACGGGATCTTCGTCGGGAGAGGCCTCCAGGAGGGCGACGGAGCCGGGAGCGGCCGAGATCACCTGCGGCTCGGCCAAGAAGGGCGCCCGCGCCGTGGCCGTCGCGAACTTGCCGCCAAACTCCCCAAACACGGCCGCCTGCGCCCGCCGTTCGACCAGGCAAGCCGTCGCCACCTCCCAGAAGGCGGTGGAGCCGCCGTTGCCGAGGGCGATCTCGTAGCCGTCGGGCAGCGACAGCAGCTCGCCCAGGCCGGAACGCACGCGGCCCACCAGGTCCTTGACGGGCGCCTGCCGGTGGGAGGTGCCGAGCAGGGACGCGCCCCGCCCGGCCAGCTCCGACAGTTGGGCCGCGCGGATCTTGGAGGGGCCGGAGCCGAAGCGGCCGTCAGCGGGCAGGAGGTGGGGGGGAATCTCTAGCACCAGCCCAGGATACGGCCATCACCACCGTCATTGGCGGGGGTTTGTGTCACTTTCGACGGCCGGGGCGCTCCAAACCCCCGCTATAGATGGGGTGAGAGGGGCCGGGTATTACAGTGGTGCCCATGAGCAACGCCGTCGTGCCTGCAATTCCCTTGGATCCTGCCGTCCCGGACCCCTATCTGTGGCTGGAGGAGGTCGAGGGGGACGATGCCCTGGGCTGGGTCGAGGAGCGCAATGCGGAGACGATGCGGACGCTCGGCTCCACCGACCTGTTCGCGGCCAACCGTGACGCCATCCGCGAGGTGCTCGATTCGGACGACCGCATCCCTGAGGTCACCCGGCGCGGCGACTTCCTCTACAACTTCTGGCGGGACGCCGACCACGAGCGGGGCCTGTGGCGTCGCACCACCCTCGACTCCTACCGCACCGCCGCCCCCCAGTGGGAGGTGCTCCTCGACCTCGACGCGCTGGCCGCCGCCGACGACACCGCCTGGGTATGGCACGGCGCCGAGGTGCTGCGCCCCGCCGATCCCGCCCAGCCGTGGCGCCGCGCCCTGATAGCCCTGTCGGTCGGCGGCTCGGACGCCGACGTCACCCGCGAGTTCGACCTGGAGACCCGCCAGTTCATCGCCCCCACGGCGGGCGGCTTCCACCGCGAGGAGGCCAAGGGCGGCCTGACTTGGGTGGACGCCGACACCGTGTACTGCCACACCGACTTTGGCGACGGCTCCCTGACCACCTCCGGCTACCCGCGCACCGTCCGCCTGTGGCGGCGCGGCACCCCGCTGGCGGAGGCGCCGGTGGTCTACGAGGGCGAACACGACGACATGGTCATCTACGCCGGACGCTCCTCGACCCCCGGCTTCGAGCGCGACTTCGTCTCCCGCGTGATGACCTTCTACACCTCACAGACCTACCTCGTCAGGGACGTCGGGACGCCGGAGCAGGAACTCATCCACCTTGAGGTCCCCGACTCCGCCATGATCGGCGCCCACCGCGAGTGGCTGCTGGTCACCCTGCGCGACGATTGGACCATCGAGGAGCGCACCCACCTGGCCGGCTCGCTACTGGTGATCGACTTCGACGCCTTCCTGGGCGGCTCCCGCGACTTCACCACCCTGTTCACCCCCACCCCGAGCACCTCCCTGGCCGGGGCGGCCTGGACCCTTTCCCACCTGGTGCTCAACGTGCTCGACGACGTCAAGAACCGGGTGACCGTCCTGACCCCGCCGCCGCTTGAGGAGTCCCCGGAAGGGGCGCCGCGAGGCCCGGAAGGCGGGGGAGACTGCCCGTGGCTCGCCGCCGACCTGCCGATCTCCGACCCGATCTCCACGCTGGTGGTGCGGGCGGTGGACCCGCGGGTCAGCGACGACGTCTGGGTGACCTCCACCAGCTTCCTTCGCCCCAGCACCCTGTCGCTCGGCCGGATCGGGAGCGATGGCACCGTCGCCCTGGAGCCCCTCAAGGCCGCGCCCGCCTTCTTTGCGGGCGATGGCCTGCAGGCCGAACAGCGGTTCGCCACCTCGGATGACGGCACGCGCATCCCCTACTTCATCGTGGGCCGCCCCGAACAACTGCATCCGGCCGGCGCCGACCACTGGCCGGCGCCCACGATGCTGTGGGGCTACGGCGGCTTTGAGATCGCCGTGACGCCGTCGTACAACCCGACCGTCGGCCGCGCCCGGCCGGGGCGGGGACTTTTTTTGCGCGGCGCGGGTATTTGAGGAAAAAAAAAGGAAAATTAAGAAACCCCCCCGGACCAGAGCGCGGGAAA
>WRIF01000139.1 GCA_009782865.1 Promicromonosporaceae bacterium | reverse complement strand
CATCACCCGCAGCACGTCCTCGATCTCGGCAGACAGTTTCACCGCGATCAGCCGGCGGACGCGCCAGGCCTCGATTGGGCGATCCCGGTCGTCCTCGGCGGCGTACAGCACGTCCTTGAGGTGCAGATAGCCGAGCACGTCACCTTCGGCCGCCACCGGGAAGCGCGAGTAGCCCGTCTTCGCCACGCGCCGCTCGTACTCGGCAGGGGTGACGTCCAGGCCAACGGTGACGACCTCCCCGACCGGGGTCATCACATCGGCCGCCGTGCGCACCGAGAACTCAATCGCCGAGCCAAGCAGACCGTGAGAATCCGCCAATGTTCCCGCAGCCTCGGAGTACTCCATGATGGATTGCACCTCGGCCGCAGTGTAGGCAGAGGCGACCTCGTCCCTCGGCTCCACCCCGGTCAGGCGCACGAACCCATTGGCCAGCGCGTTGAGGCTGGCGATCAGGGGACGAAGCGCGCGTCCCACCATCACCAGCGGCGGGGTAAACCACATGGCCGCGCTCTCAGGAGTGGCGACCACCAGGTTCTTCGGAAGCATCTCCCCCAACACCACATGCAGCAACACCACCATTGCGAGGGCCACCACCAACGCGATTGGACGCACCAAGCCTGAAGGGATTCTCAGGTACGCCAGCGGCCCCTCCAGCAGAGCGACAACCGCCGGTTCGGCAACTACCCCCAGGCCCACCGAACAGGCCGTGACCCCCACCTGGGCGGTGGCGAGCATCAAGGACAGGTGTTCCATCGCCCACAGTACGGTGCCCGCCCGTCGGTTCCCGGAGGCCGCCAAGGGCTCGATGGCGGAGCGGCGGGCCGAGATGAGAGAGAACTCGGCCCCGACGAAGAAAGCGTTGCCGATCAGCAACAGGACGCCGATGGCGATGGCTAGCGGGGCACTCACGGCGCGGCCACCTCCAGGGGAATCACGGCGATTCGTTCGATACGCCGACCCGTCATGGCCTTGACCACCAGGCGCACCGCCTGCTGCCCCGCGGCCACCTCTACGAGGTCCCCCACCACCGGTACCCTGCCCAGCCGAAACATGATCAGCCCGGCGAGCGTCTCATAGGCCGGACCCTCGGGCACAGCGATTCCCAGAAACTCCCTTAACTCATCGGGACGAGTGGTGCCGTCTACCAGGCAGGAGCCGTCGGCGCGCCGAGCCATCGTCACCTGGCGGCGATCATGCTCGTCGGCAACCTCCCCCACCAGTTCCTCGATCACGTCTTCCAGGGTGACCAGGCCCGCGGTTCCTCCATACTCATCGACCACCACGGCCATCTGCAGGCCGAAGCCCTTGAGGTCGACTAGCAGCGGGCCCAGGCGGACGGTCTCTGGCACGCGCGGGGCCTGGTACATCAGGGCGGCGGCCGGCACCGTCGATCGCCTGGCAAAGGGCACCGCCACCGCGCGGCGCAGGTTCACCAGCCCGATGATGTCATCGGAGTCCTCGCCGATCAGCGGGAAGCGGGAGTGACCCGTGGCGCGCGCCTGATCAATCACGTCGGCGGCGGAGGCCTCTCGGGGCAGGGTGTGCACCCGGGTGCGGTCGGTCATCACGTCGCGCGCCGTCAGGCCCTCCAGCTCGACCGCGTTGGTGACCAGCGTGGCCACCGCCGGATCGAGGGAGCCCTCCTCAGCCGAGTGCTGGACCAGGGAGCGTAACTGGTCGGGCCCTCGGGTGGCTGCCAGGTCAGCGCGCGGCTCGATGCCGCCCAGGCGCAAGAGCCCGGTTACGGCCCGGTTCAGGGTCCAGATCACCGGTTTGGCGATCACCGAGAACCCGCGCACCACCGGCACCGTCATCAAGGCGGTGCGATAGGTGCTGGAGATCGCGTAATTCTTCGGGATGAGTTCACCGAACAACATCGAGAACACGTTGATCAACGCCAGCGAAAAGATCACGGCAGTCGCGGTGGCCAGGCCCGTGACGAGGGTGGTCCGGCCCAACAGGCCAGACAGCAGTGAGTCGAGGGCGGGCTGGGCGGTGTAGCCAAGCAGGATGGTGGCAGCCGCCGATCCCACCTGTGCCGAGCTGAGTTCCATCGACAGGTTGCCCAGCGCGCGGCTGACCGTACGATGCCGCCAGCCGACCCGAGCGGAGCCCTCCAGGGCGGCCAGGCGCATAGGGTCCAGGGTCACCAGCGCAAACTCCCCGGCCGAGAAGACCGCACTGGCCAGCGTGAGTAGCACCCCCACCCCAAGCATCAGCCACTGACCGGTCACATCCCCGATGCTATCGGCCCCAGGGTAAGGGAGCCGGTCGGGCACGGCTAGAATCATCGTCCATGGCTCGGAAATCCAAGCAGGAACCCAAGGTCAAGAAGCAGCGCTGGTATCACCAGGTTTGGCAGGCGTACCAGATGACGCGGGCCACCGACCCGGCGGTCACCTGGATCATGCTCGGCGTCTTCTTCGGAGTGCTTGCCGCGTTCATGGCGTTGGGCTTCACGGTCTTCAACTGGCCCACCGGGCTGATCATGGGCCTGCCGTTTGCGTTCCTGGCCGCCATGTTCATGCTCACCCGGCGCGCCGAAGCTGCGGCCTACCGACGCATCGAGGGCCAGGCGGGCGCCGCCCGCTCCGCGATGGGCACCGTCCGCGGCCGCGGGCAGTGGACCTTCGAGGACGAGCCCGTTGCCTTTTCTCCCCGCAGCCAAGACATGGTTTTCCGGGGAGTGGGACGCCCCGGCGTGGTGCTCGTCTCGGAGGGTCCCGCCGTGCGCGCCGGTCGCCTGCTAGAAGACGAGCGCAAAAAGACCTCCCGTTTCCTTGCGGGCGTGCCAATCACCCTCATCCAGATGGGCAACGACGACGGCCAGGTACCGCTGGTCAAGCTCGCCAAGTCGATCAAGTCGCTGAAGAATCAGCTGACCCCCGCAGAGGCCACCGAGGTGTCCCGGCGCCTGTCGGCCCTCGGTGGGATCAACCTGGGCCTGCCCAAGGGCATCGACTTCAACCGCGCCCGCCCTGATCGCAAGGGCATGCGCGGACGGTAGAGTTCCGTACCATGTTCTCCTCCGCCGCAGACGCCATCGCCTACGTCCGAGACCAGGCAGTCGAGTTCATTGACTGTCGTTTTGTGGACCTGCCCGGCATCTGGCAGCACTTCAACATTCCGGCCGTCCACTTCAACGAGGACGCCTTCACCGAGGGCATGATGTTCGACGGTTCGTCGATCCGCGGCTTCCAGGCCATTCACGAGTCGGACATGAAGCTCATTCCCGACGTCTCGTCGGCGTTTGTCGATCCGTTCCGCCGGCGCAAGACGCTGGTGATGAACTTCTCGATCGTCGACCCCTACACGGCGGAACCCTACTCACGGGACCCCCGTCAGGTGGCTGCCAAGGCCGAGGCTCACCTGGCCGCCTCGGGCTTCGCCGACCTCGCCTACTTCGGTGCCGAGGCCGAGTTCTACATGTTCGACGATGTCCGCTACTCCACCGCCCCACAGCACTCGTTCTACTCCCTGGACTCCGAGGAGGCGGCCTGGAACACCGGCCGCGAGGAGGGCGGCCACAACCTGGCCTACAAGACCCCCTTCAAGGGCGGCTACTTCCCGGTCTCTCCCACCGATAAGTTTGTGGACATCCGCGACGAAATGTCGGCCGTGTGCGAGCAGGTGGGCCTGTCCATCGAGCGCGCCCATCACGAGGTGGGCACCGGCGGGCAGCACGAGGTCAACTACCGCTTCAACACGCTGCTGGCCGCCGCCGACGACCTGATGAAGTTTAAGTACGTCATCCGCAACGTCGCACTGCAGGCCGGCAAGACGGTCACCTTCATGCCCAAGCCCCTCTTCGGCGACAACGGCTCGGGCATGCACACCCACCAGAGCCTGTGGCTGGGCGGCCAGCCGCTGTTCTACGACGAGCGCGGCTACGGCGGCCTGTCCGACCTGGCCCGCTGGTACATCGGCGGCCTGCTCCGTCACGCCCCCTCCCTGTTGGCGTTCACCAACCCATCGGTCAACTCCTACCGCCGCCTAGTGCCCGGCTTTGAGGCGCCGGTCAACCTGGTCTACTCGGCACGCAACCGCTCGGCCTGCATCCGCATCCCCGTCACCGGCGCCTCGGCCCAGGCCAAGCGCGTCGAGTTCCGCGTCCCCGACCCGAGCGCCAATCCGTACCTGTGCTTCGCCGCCCAGCTGATGGCCGGGCTCGATGGCATCCGCAACCGCTACGAGCCGCCGGCACCGATTGACAAGGACCTGTACGAGCTGCCTCCCGAGGAGCATGCCGACATCGCGCAGGTGCCCGGCTCCCTGGCCGAGGTGCTGGACAACCTGGAGGCCGACCACGAGTACCTCACCGAGGGCGGCGTCTTCACCGAGGATCTGATTCAGACCTGGATCAAGTACAAGCGCGAGAACGAGGTGCTGCCCATCGCGATGCAGCCCACGCCCAAGGAGTTCGAGCTGTACTTCGACCTGTGAGTTGGCGAACTTCCCCGAATCCTGGAATGGTTGGCACATGTCCCTCCGCCGCCTCGCCCGCCCGCTGCTCGCCGCGCCCTTCGTGTACGACGGGGTGAGGGCAATCACCAAGCCCGACGTGCATGTCGCCACCGCCCGCGCCGCCCTGGAGAAACTGGCCACGCGCACCGACGCCTTCGATGAGGTCACCGACCAGCAACTCAAGGCCGCCGTCCGCGCCCACGCCGGAGCCACCGCCATCCTCGGGGTCGCGCTCGGGGCCGGAGTCTTTCCCCGCGCCGCCGCCGCCGGCCTCGCCGCCCTGACCCTCCCATTGGTAGCGGCCAACCTGCCGGTGACCGAGAAGGACAAGACGGCCCGCCAGGCCAATGTCCAGCCCTTCGTCACCTCCCTCGGTCGCCTCGGCGGGGCCCTGTTCGCCTCCAGCGACCCTCAAGGCAGGCCCTCCCTGGCCTACCGAGTTGCGCAGGCGCGCGCCCACCGGGCCGACGTAAACGCCGCCGTCCGTTCCGCCCTGGCCGCCAGCAGGCCGTAATCTTGCCCGCATGACGCAAGACCTCTGGACCGCGCCCGTCGCCCCCGGCCCCCTCAACGCCACCGTCGAGGTGCCCGGCTCCAAGTCGCTGACCAACCGCCTGCTCATCCTCGCGGCCCTGGCGGCCGGGCCTGGCGCACTGCGCGGGGCGCTCCGCAGTCGGGACACCGACCTGATGGCCGCCGGCCTGCGGGCGCTCGGGGTGGGCGTCGAACAGCTGGGTGATGTCATCGAGGTGACACCCGCGCCGCTGACCGGAGGAACCGCCACCGACTGCGGCCTGTCCGGCGCGGGGA
>WRIF01000138.1 GCA_009782865.1 Promicromonosporaceae bacterium | reverse complement strand
AGACAACGACGACGTCACGGCGGGTGAGCAGCGAGGAGGGGGCCGAGTGCCTCAAGCGCTCGACCTCGTCGTTGATGGCCGAGTCCTTCTCGATGTACGTGTCCGTCTGCGCGATGTACGCCTCGGGCTGGTAGTAGTCGTAGTAGGAGACGAAGTACTCCACGGCGGCGTTCGGCAGCAGTTCCTTGAACTCGGTGCACAGCTGGGCGGCCAGGGTCTTGTTGGGCGCCATGACCAGGGTGGGCCGCTGCACCTGCTCGATCAGCCAGGCCGTTGTCGCTGACTTGCCGGTGCCCGTGGCCCCGAGCAGCACGATGTCCTTTTCCCCGTTGGTGATCCGCTCTGCCAGTTCGGCGATGGCGGCGGGCTGGTCACCGGCCGGGGAGAACTCGGAGATGACCTCGAAGGGCTGGTCGAGCCGTTGCAGGTCGGTGACGGGGCGCATGGGACAACCGTAGCGCCACCCGCTGCCATCGACCTAGGCCAGGACTACTCTCAAAGGGTGGCCTCCACCCCCCGGTACGCCGGGGTGCTCGCCGACCGCCTGCCCCGGCGGCTGCTGATGTTCACTCAGGGTGCCCAAGGGGTGTTGGCCTTCGCCTTGGGCTCCCTCGTGCTGAGCGGCAGGGTGCAGTTGTGACACGTCTACGTCTTCGCCTTCGTCTTGGGCATGGTCACGGCCATCGACTCTCCGGTGCGGCAGACGTTCGTAGGCGAGCTGGTCGGCCCTGACCTGCTGCCCAATGCCGTCGGGCTGAACTCGGCTAGTATCAACGCCGCCCGCCTGATCGGCCCCGGCATCTCTGGCGTGCTGATCGCCGTGGTGGGCGCGGGCTGGGTGTTTATGATCAACGGCACGACGTTCGCAGCGACCATCCTGGCGCTGACCTTCATGAACTCGGCCACCTTGTATCCCTTGCCGCATGTGGGGAAGCGCAAGGGAGAGATTCGGGAGAGCCTGCACTATCTCAGGGGCCGGCAGGACCTGCTGGTGATCTTCTTTCGCATGGGGGTCATCTCCATGTTTGGGCTCAATTTCCAGATAACCAACGCCCTGATGACGCGCGTGCAGTTTGGGCATGGCGCCTCGGAGTTTGGCTTGGCCGGGTCGGTGATGGCCATCGGCTCGTTGGCGGGCGCCCTGCTGGCCGCCAGACGAGATCGCCCGCGAATCCGGCTGATCCTGGGGGCGGGGTTCGGGTCTGCTTTCGCCACCGCTCTCCTGGCAGTCCAACCCACCTATGTCACCTTCCTGGTCTTCCTGGTGCCGGTAGGCCTGGCGTCGCTGACCATGATGACGGCCGCCAATGCCACTATTCAGACCACCACTGAACCCGCCATGCGCGGACGTATGATGGCGCTCTACATGATGATCTTCCAGGGCTCCACACCGCTGGGCGCTCCCTTGATCGGTTGGATCGGGCAGCATCTCGGCCCGCGCTGGGCCATCGCCGTCGGCGCCATCGCCGTCTTCATCGCCTGTACGCTGGCGACCATCTGGGCATTTCGGCACTGGCACCTGGAGATCAAGCTTTACCACCGGGCCGTCACGTACACCTCGACGCCGTCCCGCTGGGTTCCATTGCGCCAACGACGGCCCAATTGGCAGCGCCTGTGCTGTAGCCGTAACATGTAGACATGGGTATAGACACCACCACGGTTCGGGTAGCCAGGCGTACCCGTGACCTGCTCGCCGGCCGCGCCCGCGCCAGGGGGGTCTCCGTTGCCCAACTCCTTGCAGACCAGGTTGCAGAATGGGACAGAGAAGAGTGGTTCCGCCTGGCCCGAGAGGGGGAGCGGCTCGACGTCGCCGAATCCCTGGCAGAAAACGCCCTCTGGGAGTCGACTGACGATGGCTGGGACTAGCAGCCCTAAGCGTGGTGAAATCTGGCTGGTACGCCTGGGGGCGGCCGGGATCGGCGAACCGGGCAAGAACCGTCCCGCGATAGTGGTGCAGGCAGATCAGTTCGGGCCGTATGACGACAGTGACTTGATCGTCGTCGTCCCGCTTTCTGCATCTCGCAGCCCGCTGCCTCATCGTCCGGCGATCCCCCCATCGGCCGGGCTTGATCGGCCATGCGTGGCCGTCACCCGCTCTTTACGAGGCGTGTCGCGCGCTCGGTTGCTGAGGCACCTGGCGACCGTCGATGACCAAACCCTAGGAGCCGTCACCTTCGCGCTTGGCCGGATCCTGGGCGTAACCAGATGACCTGCCTGGGCCAGTCCCCACCTACCCAAAACCCTATCTGGGACAGTCCATCAGGTGAATGATCGCGTAGACACCCAGGCTGTCCACCGTGAAGGACTGCGCGCCGTCAGGGGTGACGGTGAGTCCGAGCGGCTGCGGGGCTGCCCCCGGCACAATCAACTTGGCCGAAGAGAAGGCCCGGTCGAGTCGCACGGTGACCCGTACGTCGCGCTTCGGCGTCACGCCGTCCGTCTCGGCGCGGTAGTCGACGTTCAGGAGGTGGATCGCCACCTCGCCGCCCGCCAGCGCGTGCACGCTCGCCGCCCCGGTTCCGCCCAGGTCAACGTCGACGACGTCATTGACCAGACCGGCCAGGCCGGCCAGCTCTGCGGCCGAGGCGTCGGGAGCCGGCGCGGCGACAAAGGTGGTGCCGGGGTGGTTCGACACCTCGGCGCGCACCTCGTCAGGCAGGTCGGTGGCGTACTCCCCCACCAATACCAGGCGGCCGCCGTCGTCCAGGTACTTGACCAGCTCCGCGTGCTGGGTGGCGGAGACCCCGAAGCCCACCGGAAGCACGACCGTGGAGTATCGGGACAGGTCGGCGGCGGTGGGGCCACCCGGCCGCACCGACTCCTCGGGCAGCGTGATGACGTCGTAGGTCTTGCCGGCCCGGCTGAGCGCCTCCAGGGTAAGCCAGTACGGCGTGAACGGGTTGATCATCTGGTTGTTGATCTCGTCGCCGGGCAATCCCGGGAAGAAGTCTCCATGCTCACCCGGGTGGGAACGGGCGTAGGTGAGCAGCTGGCTGCGGGCCGTGAACAGCACGGCGGTGCGGTGCGGAGAGACGTTGGTGGTGTACGGCGCGACGGCCTTGATGAACTGTCCGGTCTCCACGGCCAGGTCGCGGGGCGCCCAATAGGCGTCTTTGGCACCGGTTCCCAGCCATGAGCCATACGGCAGGGCCATGTTGGCGCCCATCGCATTGGCCTCGAAGATCGAGATGCGGAACAGATCGTAGGCCTTGCCCACCTTCAACTGGTTGTTGAGCCGTTCCACCTCGCCGGAGTAGGGACCCTCGACGGCGATGACGTCCTTGCCGCGGGCAAAGCCCACGCAGTGGCGGTAGAACCACGGCTGGTAGGGCAGGGTGTACGCGGTCTCGGTGACGATCATGTCAACGTCGTCGATGAAGGCGTCGTAGTAGGCGTCGCAGTTGAAGAAGTTGGAACCGAGGCGCACCCGCTTTCCCTGGGAGGCCGCGTAGACCCGGGCGTAGTCGCTGAGTTCGCGCGAGGTGACGTGCAGGTTGGCCATGATCGCCCACCAGTACTGCTCGTACAGGGGAAAGGTGCGCGGGTTTTCACCCTGGCGGTGCCCCCGGGCGAGCAACCAGGCGCGGTAGTCGAAGGTCGTCAGGTCCACGCCGGCCACCTCGGCGGGCACCTTCTCGGCAGGCTGCGCCAGCAGCCATGCCCGGAACACCAGGCAGCAGTCCCGGCAGAAGCAGCCGCCCCAGCCGAATGCCAGGTGGGAAGAGTTGGCCTCGTCAAGTTGGACGCCGGGGGCGCCCGCGTCGATCTGCAGACGAATGATCGCCTTCAGGTACTCCCGCCACACCGGGTTGTTGCGGTCCGCCAGGTAGGAACTCATGCCCTCAAGGGGAGCCTCGACCCAGATGGTGTGGTACGGCTCCCCGTCGAGCCCGTGGGAGGCCACCTCGCGCTGCAGGTCGGTGACGCGCTCCCCGGCGCTGTTAGTCAGCCCCTTAGGGAAGTAGTGCGCAAATGGCTTCCAGTTCGCGGGGCCGTCATCGTTGGCGAATGCCGTCAGGCCAATCTCGGAGACCGGGGCCGTGCCGCGTCGCTCGACGAGCGCCTTGACCTGCCCCTCGACGATCTCGGCGGGCACTCCCCACGCCTGCATCTGGAAGACGATGGCGAACAGGTCGATGCCTGCCTCGCGGCAATGGGCGATGAACTCGGAGTCGTTGACGTAGCCGTAGGTGCGGAACCGTTCGGGGATCTCCCCGAAGGCCTCGTCCTCGAGGTAGGGCAGGGAGATGACGCCGCCGCCGAGGCCAGCCCAGACCAGCGCGGTCGCGCCCATTTCCTCCAGGTCTTCGAGCATCTGCAGGCGGCGGGGCGGAAGGGTCGGGTGGATGTTCCACGAGTTCCGATACCAGCCGTCGAAATAGACACCGCGCTCCACAGTTGCTCCCTTGCTCGTGGGTGTCCGCCGTCGGACACCACCATCGAAACGATTCGAGAGCAGTGTAGACGACGCAGGCGCCCCCGGAGGGGCGCCTTGGCGTCCGAGCGTCGAGTGGGGTCGGTCCAGGTGTTCGACGGTTTGCGTCTGTGGCCTGTCCCTCGCTCGCGCCGCAGGGGCGCTTGCGCGCTCGCTCAGTCCAGGTAGTCGCGCAGCACCTGCGAGCGGGAGGGGTGACGGAGCTTGGACATGGTCTTCGACTCGATCTGTCGAATGCGCTCACGGGTGACCCCGTAGACCTTGCCGATCTCGTCGAGGGTGCGCGGCTGCCCGTCTTGTAGGCCGAAGCGCATGGAGACCACCCCAGACTCCCGCTCGGAGAGCGTGTCCAGCACCGACTTCAACTGCTCCTGCAGCAGCGTGAACGAGACGGCGTCGGCGGGAACCACGGCCTCCGAGTCCTCGATCAGGTCGCCGAACTCCGAGTCGCCGTCCTCGCCGAGCGGGGTGTGCAGCGAGATGGGTTCGCGACCGTACTTCTGGACCTCGACCACCTTCTCGGGGGTCATGTCCAGTTCCTTGGCCAACTCTTCTGGGGTGGGCTCGCGGCCCAGGTCCTGGAGCATCTGACGCTGCACGCGGGCCAACTTGTTGATGACCTCCACCATGTGCACCGGGATGCGGATGGTGCGCGCCTGGTCCGCCATCGCGCGGGTGATCGCCTGGCGAATCCACCAGGTGGCGTAGGTGGAGAACTTGTATCCCTTGGTGTAGTCGAACTTCTCGACGGCGCGGATCAGGCCGAGGTTGCCCTCCTGGATCAGGTCCAGGAACAGCATGCCGCGACCGGTGTAGCGCTTGGCGAGGGAGACGACCAGGCGCAGGTTGGCCTCGAGCAGGTGGTTCTTGG
>WRIF01000137.1 GCA_009782865.1 Promicromonosporaceae bacterium | reverse complement strand
TGCTGCTCTTCGCCGCCATCGGGGTGATGGGGGCACTGCGCAACTCCATCCGGGTGATGTTCGACCTCGCCGAGGTCAGGCAGAACCCCTTGCGGGCCAAGGTCAGGCAGCTGCTCGGCTTCATGATCGTCTGCCTGGCCATGCTCGTCTCTGCCGCCTCTTCCGTGCTGGTCCACTCCATCGGCTCCCTGGCCGAGGGCTGGTTCGGCGGCTCAAACGCCCTGACGCTTCGCCTCGCCACTGCGCTCCTCGGTGTGCTGGTCGACACGGCCATCATTGTCGGCCTGATCACCCTGGTGGGCGGGGCGCGCCCCCGCCGTCGCGAACTGCTGTTGGGGGCGCTGTTCACCGGGGCGGTGGCCGGTGGGCTGCGTTGGGTGGGCACCAGCGCCATCGTCGGCGCCTCTGCCCGCAACGCCCTGCTGGCCCCCTTCGCGGTGATCATCACCCTCCTGGTGCTGATCAACTTCCTCGCCCGCCTCCTGCTGCTCACCTGCGCCTGGATGCACAACCCGCCCGGCGCCGCTTTGCCGCCACAGGTGGGCGCCTAGAGCCATCTACGGATCAGCCCCCGCCAAGGGGAGGGCCTCGGCGCCAAATGATGCGGCAGGTTGCGATTGCGTTACAAACTGTGCCAAAGGGCGCAGCAGGGGGAGCGGCGACGACGACTAGTACCTATTGTTCAGGGCAGCGGTGACTGCCAAGTCGCCCGCGCACAACCCAAAACAAGGAGAGCAATCACGTGAAGCGTGCCTTCAAGTTCATCGCCGCGGCCGGTGTGGCCGCCCTCGTTCTGTCTGCCTGTGGCAACGGTGACGGCGACGCCGAGACCCCCACGGTCGACGAGACCGCCACCGTCGAGCCCGAAGAGACCGAGACCCCCGAAGAGACCGAGACCCCCGAGGCCGGCGGCGAAGAGGCTTCCTCTGACGCCCTGCCCTGCATCGTCTCCGACTTCGGTGGCTTCGACGACCGTTCGTTCAACCAGTCCGCCATGGAGGGTGTGCAGGCTGCCGTCGCTGAGCTGGGCACCGCCGAGCAGCGCTCCGTGCAGTCGCAGCCTGGCGCCGACTTCGCCGTGAACCTGACCTCGATGGTTGAGGCCGGCTGCACCCACGTCGTCGCCGTCGGCTTCCAGATGGCCGCCGCCGCCGTGCAGGTTGCCACCGACAACCCCGACGTCTACTTCCTGCTGATCGACCACGACGGCTACGTGGACGGCAACCCGCCGCCCGCCAACCTGCGTCCGATCCTCTTCAACACCGCCGAGGCCGCCTTCCTGGCCGGTTACCTGTCGGCTGGCCTGTCCGAGTCCGGCCTCGTCGGCACCTACGGTGGCATGGCCTTCCCGACCGTCACCATCTTCATGGACGGCTTCCGCCAGGGTGTTGAGCACCACAACGCCGAGCACGGCACCTCCGTTGAGGTTGTCGGCTGCCCGTCGCCCGGTTGCGAGGACGGCATGTTCACCGAGTCCTTCGCCGCTGACGCCGCCGCCGCCGCCGTGGCCACCGCCATCGTGGACCAGGGCGTCGACGTGCTGCTGCCCGTCGGTGGCCCGATCTACCAGGCTGGCCTGGCCGCGATCAACGCCTCTGGCCGCGACATCGCCCTGATCGGGGTTGACGCCGACCTCTTCTTCACCGACGAGAACACCCAGGACGTGCTCCTGACCTCGATCCTGAAGAACATCGCCGCCGCCACCCAGTCCACCATCGTCGAGGCCGTCCGCGGCTCGTGGGACAACACCCCGTACATCGGCACGCTGGCCAACGGTTCCGTCGGCATCGCCCCGTACCACAACCTGCAGGGTCGCGTCGACGCCGTGGAGGGCCTCGCTGACCGCGTGGAGGCGATCCGTCAGGGCATCATCGACGGCTCCATCACCGTCACCTCTTATTTGGACTGATCTGAGTCCTGAGCGAGCCCGCTCGCTCTGACCGGTCAATACACGCCGCGACCCCAGGGGGACAAGCCTCCTGGGGTCGCGGCGTATCTACCTCTATGATGTGCTTTGCACCACTGATCAATCGACACCTACCTTGGGAGACTACAAGCGATGAGGCTTGAACTGCGGGGAATCACGAAGCGCTTCGGCACCTTCGTCGCCAACGACAAGATCGACCTCACGGTCGAACCGGGTGAGATCCACTGCCTGCTTGGCGAGAACGGCGCGGGCAAGTCGACCCTGATGAACTGCCTCTACGGCCTGTACCGGGCCGAGGAGGGAGAGATCCTGCTCGACGGCGAGGTGCAGAACTTCGCGGGCCCCGGCGATGCGATGGCCGCCGGCATCGGCATGGTCCACCAGCACTTCATGCTGGTCCCGGTGTTCACGGTGGCCGAGAACGTCATGCTCGGCAACGAGACCGTCGGGCCGGGTGGCTACCTGGACAAGGAGGCGGCGCGGGCCCGCGTGCGGGAGATCGCCGAGCGTTTCAACTTCGCCGTCGACCCCGATGCGGTGGTCGAGGAGATTCCCGTTGGTGTGCAGCAGCGGGTGGAGATCATCAAGGCCCTGGCCCGTGACGCGCAGGTGCTCGTCTTCGACGAGCCCACCTCGGTGCTCACCCCGCAGGAGACCGACGAGTTGATGGCGATCATGCGCCAGCTGCGCGACGAGGGCAAGGCGATCATCTTCATCACGCACAAGCTGCGCGAGGTGCGCGAGGTGGCCGACAAGATCACCGTCATCCGCCGGGGCAAGGTGGTGGGACAGGCGCACCCCACCTCGACCAACGCCGAACTGGCGGCCATGATGGTGGGGCGGGCGGTGCAGCTGTCCGTCACCAAGGGGGAGCCGCGCCTCTCCGATAACTCCCTGGAGATCACCGACCTGGTGGTCACCTCCGACGAGGGGGCGGTGCTGGTCGACAACCTGACCTTCACGGTTCGCGGCGGCGAGGTGCTGTGTATCGCTGGCGTAGACGGCAATGGTCAAAATGAACTCACCAACGCCCTGCTCGGCCTCGAGGAGCACATCAGCGGATCGATCCAGCTCAACGGCGAGGAGCTGGCCGGCAAGAAGCCGCGCGCCATGCTCGACGCCGGCATCGGCTTCGTCCCGGCCGACCGCAACGAGGATGGGTTGGTCAGCGCCTTCACCGTGGCCGAGAACCTGATGCTCAACCGCACCAATGGGGCGCCGTTCGCCAAGGGGGGCGCGCTACAGTTGCGGTATCTGGACAAGTTTGCCCGCGAGAAGATCGCCCAGTACGACGTGCGCACCGAGGGTCCCGACCAGCCGGTGGGCAGCCTGTCCGGTGGCAACGCCCAGAAGGTGATCATCGCCCGGGAGATGTCCAAGGACCTGAACCTGTTGGTCGCCGCCCAGCCCACCCGCGGGGTGGATGTCGGTTCCATCGAGTTCATCCACAAGCGCATCATCGAGGAGCGCGACCTGGGCATTCCCATCGTCGTCATCTCCACCGAGCTCGACGAGGTTGTCAATCTCGCCGACCGGATCCTGGTGATGTACCGCGGCGCATCGGTTGGCATCGTGCCCGCCGACACCCCCCGCGATGTGCTCGGCCTGATGATGGCCGGCATCTCGCCCGATGCTACCGATGCCGCCCCTGCGGCCTCTGAGGAAGGAGCGTCCGCATGAGCGACGACCAACTCGCCCCGGGCGCCGAGCCCTTCGACGGCAACCTGTACGAGCAGGCCGCCGCCCCCGCCATGACTGAGGATGCGCTGCTGGCGGCCATCGCCGACGGCAGCCTCACCCCGGAGGCGCCCACCGCGCCCGATGGCGAGCCGGACACCCGCTGGAAGGACGCCGCGCGCGAGATTCTCTCCTCCACCCCCCTGATGGCGGTGGGGGCCGTGCTCCTGGCCTTCCTGGTCGGCTCGCTGATGATCGTCTTCACCGGCGGTTCGATCACCGAGGCCTACACCGCCCTGATCCGCGGCTCGCTCTGGAACTCCAACCTCGACAACCCCATCGTGCCGCTGACGCGCACCCTGCGCTTTGCCACCCCGATGATCGCCGCGGGCCTCGGCATCGCCGTCACCTTCAAGGCCGGCCTGTTCAACATTGGCGGCCGCGGCCAGATGATCTTCGGGGCCATCGGCGCCGGGTGGCTGGGCTTTGGCCTGCGCGACGCCGGCCTGCCGTCGTTCCTGCACCTGATCATCGTCATCATCGGCGGCATGCTGGCCGGCGCCCTCTGGGGGGCCCTGGCCGGCCTGCTCAAGGCCAAGACCGGGGCGCACGAGGTCATCGTGACCATCATGCTCAACTTCGTGGCCTACTCGTTCCTGCAATACCTGTTGGCCGCCCCCGGGGCCTGGCCGCTGCAGGGGGCGATGCGCGACCCGGCCCAGGCCATTCCGCTCACCCCTAACATCCCCGACAGTGCCCGCCTGCCGCGCCTGTTCCTGGAGACCAACTGGGGCTTCGTCATCGCCCTGCTGTTGGTGGCCATGTGCTGGTGGCTGCTCTACCGCTCCACCACCGGCTTCGCATTTAGGGCCGTGGGTGAGAACCCACGGGCCGCCCGGGTGGCCGGCATCTCCGTGGCCCGCTCGACCATCGTCGCCTTCGCCGTCTCCGGTGCCCTGATCGGCTTCGCCGGCGTGCATCAGGTGCTCGACCCGGGCCGTTCCGGCGGCTTCGCTGACACCATCGACGGCGGCATCGGCTTCGATGCGATCACCGTGGCCCTGCTGGGCGCCTCCCACCCGGTCGGGGTGCTGTTTGCCGGCATCCTCTTTGGCGCCTTCCGTTCCGGCGGCGTGACCATGCAGTCGGAGGCCGGTGTGCCCGCCGAGATTGCCACCATCATCCAGATCCTGATCGTCATGTTCATCGCGGCCCCGCCGCTGGTCAGGGCGATCTTCCGGCTGCCGCAGCCCTCGGTGCTGGCCAAGGCCAAGAAGGCCGAGGCCAAGGCAGCCAAGCAGGCGGCCAAGGCGGCGCTCATCACCGAAGATGCCACCAACGAGGAGGTAGCGCCATGAGCGCCGTGACCGTAGAGCCCATGGCAGAACCGCAGATCATCGAACACCGGGTGATCGAGCGGCGCGCCTTCAAACTGCCCATCATCCTCACCACCGTCGTCGCCCTGCTCCTGCTGCTGCTGGGCTTGGGGCCGCGCTCGGGGGATGCCGTCTTCCGCCTCTCGGTGCCCACCGACTACGTCTACATCTCCGACCTGCACGTAAACGGCATGGTCTTGGCCTGGGTCTGCACCGCCGTCGCGGCCCTCCTGCTGCCGGTGGCCTGGCTCCTCGCGTTCAACTACCGCAAGCTGTGGACCTGGGCAACGGCGCTCTTCGTGCTGTTCGCCCTGGTGGCCTTCCTCGCCTGGGCG
>WRIF01000136.1 GCA_009782865.1 Promicromonosporaceae bacterium | reverse complement strand
GGGGGGGCGGAGAGGGCCGCCTCGGCCGACTGGTCATCGGTGGCGCCCTGCCAGTTCCAGTCGCGGATCTCGGGCAGGTCGTCGCCCCACTGGCGCGTGTACTCCCGCGCCCGGATGCGGGCGTCCTGCATGCGCTGGCGCAGGCCGGCGTAGCGCGACGCCATGCCGGGCACCCGGTCGATCACGTCCATCACGAGGTGGAAGCGGTCCATGTCGTTGAGCATCACCATGTCGAACGGGGTGGTGGTGGTGCCCTCCTCCTTGTAGCCGCGGGCGTGGATGTTGACGTGCCCGGTGCGACGGTAGGTGAGGCGGTGGATCAGCCACGGGTAGCCGTGATACGCGAAGATGATCGGCTTGTCGGCCGTGAAGTAGCCGTCAAACTCCATGGAGGACAGGCCGTGCGGATGCTCCTTCGGGTCCTGCAGGCGCATCAGGTCGACCACGTTGATCACGCGAACCGTAAGGTCGGGGCACTCGCGGCGCAGGATGTCGGCGGCGGCGAGGATCTCCAGCGTCGGGACGTCACCGGCGGCGGCCAGGACGACGTCTGGCTCGACCCCGTCCTTCTCCGTGCCGGCCCACTCCCAGATGCCCAGGCCGCGCGTGCAGTGCTCCACGGCCTGTTCCATGGTCAGCCACTGCGGGGCCGGCTGCTTGCCGGCGACGACGACGTTGACGTACTGCCGTGAGCGCAGGCAGTGGTCGAACGTCGAGAGCAGGGTGTTGGCGTCCGGCGGCAGGTACACCCGGACCACCTCGGACTTCTTGTTGATCACGTGATCGATGAAGCCAGGGTCTTGATGGCTGAAGCCGTTGTGGTCCTGGCGCCAGACGTGGCTGGACAGCAGGTAGTTCAGCGAGGCGATGGGGCGGCGCCACGGGATGTGGTTGGTGACGCGCAGCCACTTGGCATGCTGGTTGAACATCGAGGCGACGATGTGGATGAAGGCCTCGTAGGACGACATCATGCCGTGCCGTCCCGTCAGCAGGTAGCCCTCGAGCCAGCCCTGAATCTGGTGTTCGGAGAGCATCTCCATCACCCGGCCCACCCGGGCCAGGTGATCGTCGACCTCGCTGCCGTAGAACTCGGCGTTCCACTGCTTATTGGTGACGTCGTACACCGCCTGCAGGCGGTTTGAGGCGGTCTCGTCGGGGCCGAAGATGCGGAAGTTGTCCGGGTTGCGCCGGATCACCTCGGTGAAGAACTTGCCGAGCTCCTTGGTGGCCTCGGCGACGTTGCCGCCGGGGAAGGGCACGTCAAGGGCAAAGTCGCGGAAGTCGGGCAGGCGCAGGTCCTTGAGCAGCAGGCCGCCGTTGGCATACGGGCTGGCGCTCATCCTCAAGTCCCCGGGCGGCACCAGGGGCGCGGTGATTTCCGGCCGCACGGCGCCGTTCTCGTCAAACAGTTCCTCGGGGCCGTAGCTTTGCAGCCACGCCTCAAGGACCTCCAGGTGCTCGCGGGTGTCCCGGGCCGAGGCCAACGGCACCTGGTGGGCTCGCCAGCAGCCGGTGGTCTTCTTGCCATCGATGTAGGCGGGGCCGGTCCATCCCTTGGGCGTGCGGAAGACGATCATCGGCCAGGCGGGACGGAACTCTTCGCCGGTGGCGGCCCGCGCCTTGATGGCGGCGATCTCGTTGAGCACCTCGTCGAGGAGGGCGGCGAAGCGGGCGTGGAACTCCGCGTGGGGCTCGGGGGAGCCATCGGGAACCTCGAAGAAGTACGGCCGGTGGCCGTAGCCCACCATCAGCGACTCGAGTTCCTCGCGCGGGATGCGCGCCAAGACGGTCGGGTTGGCGATCTTGTATCCGTTCAGGTGCAGGATCGGCAGCACCACCCCGTCCTGCCGGGGGTTGACAAACTTGTTGGAATGCCAGGAGGTGGCCAGCGGCCCGGTCTCGGCCTCGCCATCACCCACGACGGCGGACACCAGCAGGTCCGGGTTGTCGAACACGGCGCCATACGCATGGGAGAGGGCATAGCCGAGCTCGCCGCCCTCGTGGATCGAGCCGGGGGTCTCGGGGGCGACGTGGCTGGGGATGCCGCCGGGGAACGAGAACTGCTTGAACAGGCGGCGCACGCCCTCGGTGTCGTGGCTGATGTCGGGGTACACCTCGGTGTAGGTGCCGTCCAGGTAGGCGCTAGCCACCAGGCCGGGGCCGCCGTGGCCGGGGCCGGTGACGTAGACCGTGGGCTGCTCGCGCTCCTTGACGGCGCGGTTGAGGTGCGCGTACAGGAACGTCAGGCCGGGGGTGGTGCCCCAGTGCCCCAGGAGGCGCGGCTTGACGTCATCCTTGGTCAGGGGGGTGCGTAGCAGGGGGTTGTTCAGCAGGTAGATCTGCCCGACGGAGAGGTAGTTGGCGGTTCGCCACCACCTGTCGAGAGTCTCCAGGGTGGCATCGGGCAGCCTCTCCACTCCGATGGTGCGCCAAGCGTCGGACATTACTGGCTCCTTGTGGTCGGTAGCGATTGGGGACGACGACGTCCCACTGGTGGCTATTTCACCGCACCTTGGTCGATTTCGCAGCGCGAGCGGGCCGGGAGGGCCGCTACCGCGGATACTGCATCGCAGCGCGAGCGGGCCGGGAGGGCCGCTACCGCGGGTACTGCATCGCAGCCCGAGCCGCCTTCCGGCCCCGCCCAACGCCACGGTGTGGGAAGGCGGGGGCAGCCGCCGGCGGTGGGGCAGGCCGCCCGCGGTGGGCGGGGGTGTTGCGGCCCCAAGTAGGATGAGGCAATGCTCACTCGCCAGGTCACCGTCGCCTCCGCCAGCGGCCTTCACGCCCGGCCCGCCAAGATTGTCGCGCAGACCGCCCGCGTCTGCGGCGCCGCCGTGCGCGTCGCCAAGGGTGACAAGAACGTCAACGCCGCCTCGATCCTCTCGCTGATGACGCTCGGCGCCTACCAGGGAGACGTGGTCGAGGTGCAGGTCGAGGAGGTCGAGAACGCGCCCGCCATCTTGGACCTGCTCTGCGAGCTCATCGAGACCGACCTCGACCACGAGCTGCCGGCGATCCTGACGGATAAGGCAAAGTGATGACCACCTTCAGCGGCGTTGGCATCGGTCGCGGGATTGCCCAGGGGCCGGTGGCCCGGATGGCCCCGCCCGCCCCTCCGCCGTCGCGGCTGGCGGCCCACCTGGCCCCCGCCGAGGAGCTTGAACTGGCGCTGACGGCGCTGACCGGGGTGTCCGCCGACCTGATCGCCCGCGCCGAGCGCACCGACGGCACGGCGCAGGCGGTGCTGCTCGCCCAGGCGGAGATGGCCGAGGACCCTGAGGTGCGCAGCCTGATCGAGCAGCTCACCGACCAGGGATGCAATGCCGCCTGGGCGGTGTACGCCGCCTTCAGCCACTTTGGCGACTCGATGATCGCCGCCGGTGGGTTCCATGCCGAGCGGGCCGCCGACCTGAAGGATGTGGCCGCCCGGGCGGTCGCCCACATCGAGGGGCAGCCCACCCCTGGGGCCCCCGACCCCGGCCACCCCTACGTGCTCGTCGCCCGCGACCTCGCCCCGGCCGACACCGCCCTGCTCGACCTCTCCCAGGTGCTCGCGATTGTCACCGAGGAGGGCGGCCCCACCTCGCACACCGCCATCCTGGCCCGCGAGATGGGGATCGTCGCCGTCCTCGGGGTTGGTGATTTCGGCCTGACTCCGGCCAGCGCCGCCGACCCGTTCGACGCCGGTGGCACTCCCGCCGTCCGCGACGGCCAGGTGGTGATCGTGGACGCGGCGGCCGGGACCGTCGTGGTCGATCCCACCGCCGAGGCCCTCGCCGCGGCCGCCGCCCAGCAGGAGGCCCTGGCCGAGGAGGAGAAGGCAGGCGGCGGCTCCAGGAATTGGGGCCGGCTGGCCGATGGCACCCGCATTCCGCTGCTGGCCAACCTCGGCTCCTCGGCCGGCGCCGACGAGGCCCGCGCCCTGGGCGCCGAGGGGGTGGGCCTGTTCCGCACCGAGTTCCTGTTCCTGGACGCCGCCGTGGCGCCGTCGATCGACACGCAGTGGCAGGAGTACACCCGCCTGCTGTCGGTCTTCTCCGGGCGCAAGGTGGTGGCGCGCGTGCTCGACGCCGGCGCGGACAAGCCACTGGCCTTCATGAACCCCGACGACGAACCCAACCCTGCCCTGGGCCTGCGCGGCATCCGCGCCCTGCGCGCCCACGAGGACGTGCTGCGCACCCAGCTGCAGGCGCTCTCTGAGGCGGCCGACGCCACGAGCGCCGACCTCTGGGTGATGGCGCCGATGGTGACCGATGCCGCCGAGGCGGCCTACTTCAAGGCGATCTGCACCGAGTACGGTCTGCCAAGGGCCGGGGTGATGATCGAGATCCCGGCGGCCGCGCTGCTAGCGGAGTCCGTGCTGGCCGAGTGCGACTTCGTCTCGGTCGGCACCAACGACCTGGCCCAGTACACGCTCGCCGCCGACCGGCTGCTCGGTACCAAGGCCTACCTGCAGGATCCCTGGCATCCCGCCGTGCTGCGGCTCATCGCGCTGGCTGGCGCCGCCGGCCTCCGGGTTGGCAAGGACGTTGGGGTGTGCGGTGAGGCCGCCGCCGACCCGCGGCTGGCCGTGGTGCTCGTCGGACTGGGTGCCACCTCCCTGTCCATGGCCCCGCCCGCGCTGCAGGACGTCCGTGCCGAGCTGTCCAAGTATTCCCGCGAGCAGGCGAAGGCCGCCGCCGATGCGGCGCTGGCCGCCAGCAGTGCCGTCGCCGCTCGCGCCGCCGCCTGTGCGGTGCTGACCGCCAGCAGTGCCGCCGTCGGCGCCGTGCCGGCGCGTTAGTTCTGGCCGTCTCCAAGCCGCACCTCCGCCGGTTGAGGAGGTTGCAAAGCAACCGTCTCGAAACCACAGGGCCGCGTCCCCCCCTGTGTCTGCCGTAAACTTTGGCGGGTGACCGAAGCAGCAACCTCCACCAGCCCGGCAGTCCCCACCGAACCTGCCGCCGCCCGCCCCGCCGCCCCCCGCCCGGTGCTGGTGGTCGACTTCGGCGCCCAGTACGCCCAGCTGATCGCCCGCCGCGTCCGCGAGGCTGCGGTCTACTCCGAGGTGGTGCCCGCCTCCTTAGGGGCCGAGGCGCTGCTGGCGAAGGAGCCGGCCGCGATCATCTTGTCCGGCGGCCCCAGCTCCGTCTACGCCGAGGGAGCCCCAGCGGTTGACCCGGCGATCTTCGCGGCCGGCGTGCCCGTGCTGGGCATCTGCTACGGCTTCCAGGCCATGGCGGCCGCGCTCGGAGGCGTGGTAGCCCGCACCGACACCCCCGAGTTCGGGGCCCCCCCCCCCCAAGGCCACCCAACGGCGGGGGTCTCGCTCTTCGGGGAGGGGGGCCCCCGCGCC
>WRIF01000135.1 GCA_009782865.1 Promicromonosporaceae bacterium | reverse complement strand
CGGTAGTTCCAGGATCAAGTCAGGAGTATGCGGCGCCCGATGGTCAAGGTGGTCGAGGACGCGGACGGTGTCATTGACACTCCAGCCCTGGTTGACGTCGAGGCTGAGCACGACGCCGGCGGGCACGTTGTCCAGCAGATCGTCGATCAAGGGGAGGTCGTAGGACAGGTCACCGCTCATCTTCTGCTTGAAGGCGTGGTAGCCCTGATTCATCAGTTCCAGCAGGTCAGAGGTGGTGTCTTCGTACGTGGCCGGGGTGATGTGGGTCTTGACCGACTCGTGCGTGCGACCTCCGAGCAGTTGATAGACCGGAACGCCGAGAATCTTGCCCGCTAGGTCGTGCAAAGCGATGTCGATGCCAGCCTTTGCGGCGATGTTTCCGACGGGCGAGAGCCGGTCCACGTCCTTGTTGATCGCGGTGATGCGACGAGGATCCTGGCCTATGATGGCCGACGCCAGGTACTCGATTCCGGCAATGGTTGCGAAGGCGGTCTCCCCGTAGAGACCAGGAGCGTGCGCGGCTTCTCCCCAGCCAACGAAACCCGCGTCGGTTTCGAGCTCAACCACGACATTGGTCTGCACTGGGGGCTTCGGATAGAAGCGCTTGTCCGCCTGGTACTCGGGACGGTAATTCACAGCCACGGGAGTGGCCTTGATGTTGGTGATCTTCACTGATCCTCCTGCGGTAGGGACGTAACGTTATCGTTAACGTAAGCCGGGAGAATGTCCACTTCTTGTCGCGCATTGCGCGTCGCGTGGCGCGAGTTGCGCGATCGACGATTCGTGCGAGGCGAGCCTCAGGGAAGGGCCGGCGCGGGCGCCGTGGACGCCCGCACGACCAGTGGCAGATGCACAAGGCCCTGGTCGGGGAGCTCGGTACCGTCAATGCGGGCCAATGCCATCGCCACCGCCCGCTCGGCCACGACAGAGAAACTCTGCCGCACCGAGGTCAATGGCGGACTGTAGTAGGCGGCATCGGGCAGGTCGTCGTATCCGATGATCGAGATTCGCTCGGGAATTGGCAGCCCGTTCTGGTAGCAGACACTCATCGCGCCCAGGGCCATCTGGTCGTTAGCGGCGAAGATGGCGGTGACTCTGTCTATGCCCGCCGCCAACAGGGTTCGCATGGCGTTTGCGCCGGACTCGGCCGACCAGTCCCCCTCAATCACGGGCGGGATCGGCGCCCCCGCAGCCTCCAACGCTTGCCGCCAGCCAGCGATGCGCTGCTCTGTCCCCGTCCAGTTCGCCGGACCGGAGATGTGGTGCACAGTGGCGTGCCCGAGGTCCAGGAGATGCTGGGTTGCCTCCCGGGCGGCAGTGGGATGATCCATCGCCGCCACCGCCACCCCCGACTCAGAGGGCGCCCAGATGGCAACCACCGGAAGCTCGGCGGCGGCACCGTGCAGTGCGGCCTCCGACAGGCGCGTAGGGGCGATGATCACCACGGCCGCGACGGGAACCTGATCGAGCTTTCCCATCGCCTCCAGCACCGAAGCCTCGTCAAGGTCTTCAAGGCTTAGGATGCTGACCCCGTAGCCATGAGCGCGGGCCGTACGCTCCACCCCAAAGAGGGTGGCGGTAGGTCCTGGCAGGGTGGTGGACAGGCAGATTACGCCGAGCGTGTTGGGCCGACCCGTCTTCAGGGCGCGGGCGGAGGCGTTGAGACGGAAGTCGTGTTCCCGAATCAGATCGAGGATCCGGCGCCGGGTGTCCTCGCCGACTCCAGGCTTGTCGTTGATCACTCGAGAGACCGTCATGTTTGACACCCCGGCCAGTTCCGCGATGTCGGAGATCGCGGCGTGACGCGGGCGACGCGATGTTGCCTCGGTGGCGGACTGCTCGGACATGATGACGCATCATAGCCCGAGGCGGAGGGCAACCCAGTTCGCACCCAGCCCGCCCACTTCGAACGTCGCCAGTTTTGCCGTCCCACAACTTGGGGGTAGGATACTCGTCGGCCCAAAGGCCGCACCACACAACCAAACACCTCGCGCTCGTAGCTCAACGGATAGAGCATCTGACTACGGATCAGAAGGTTGGGGGTTCGAATCCCTTCGAGCGCACTCCAGTATCATAGCAGTTCAGAGGCCGTTTTCGTCCACTCGAAGGCGGCCTTTTCGCTTCCCTCAGGCCGTCCGGCGGCACCCGTGGCGGGGGCCATGTACCGCCGACGACGGGCAGGGTCGCGGCCCGCCAACGCACCACTGGCTAAACATGGCGCACGCGGCAGAGAGTTGGTGGACAATGGGGGCATGAACGACGAGACCACCACCGGCACCGACGCTGCCCCCGACGGCGGCGCGACCTCCGCTGACGTCGGGCACGACGATCCGCCGGCCAACGCCCAGGTTGATCAGCCGGGGGAAGGGGCGGCCGTCGAGCCGGGAACGCCCGCACCGACATCATCCGAACCAACGACCTCCGGGACCGCGACGCCCGAGCCGGAACCATCCGAACTGGAAGCATCCGATTCGGGGGCAACCCCGCCCGCCACAGGCTCGCCGGCCGACGAGGACGCCCCCTCCGCCGCCGGGGACAACCCCGAGACCCAAGCGCCTGCCGGAACCACCGACGAGGATGACCACCCGGCCGTCGAGGACCCGGCCAAGGTGATGCGCATCGCCGGCAGCGTCAAGCGGCTGCTGGACGAGGTGCGCGAGGTTGAACTCGACGAAGAGGCGCGCGACCGCCTAGCCCAAATCCACCTTCGCTCCCTCAAGGAGCTCGAGTCCGGGCTGTCCGACGAACTGGCCGAGGAGCTCGAACGGCTCACCGAACCGTTCGCCGACCATGAGCGTCCGCCGTCCACGGCGGAACTGCGCATCGCCCAAGCCCAACTGATTGGCTGGCTGGAAGGCCTCTTCCACGGCCTGCAGACCGCCATGATGGCCCATCAGATCGCCACGGCCGTCGGCCAGGCCACCGGCGGCGGCAAGGGCATGCCCGGCGGGGTGATGGTGGCCATCTCCGGCGCCGACGGCCCGCCCGTGCCCGGCCTCCCTGGCGCCACCGGCCCGCGCGACGAGAACGCCGACCGCCCCGGACAGTACCTCTAGGGGCTCACCGCCCTCCTCGCCAGGCCCCTGCGCCATCCGACGGGCTCTGCTCAGGCGTCTCAACGTGACGGCAGGGGCTAACCCTGGCAAGATCGAACCCATGCATGAACGCGCCGGTACCGTTGCCCTTCCCGCAGACCTGATCGACGTCGACGCGCTGATCGGCGCGTACTACGACCTCGTGCCCGACGTCTCCATCCCGGAGCAGGCCGTCGCCTTCGGCACCTCCGGGCACCGCGGATCCCCCTTCGACACCGCCTTCAATGAGGCGCACATCATGGCGTGCACGCAGGCGATTGTGGAGTACCGCCGCGCGCAGGGCACCGACGGCCCGCTGTTCATCGGCCGCGACACCCACGCCGTCTCCCTGCCCGCCTGGCAGACCGCCCTAGAGGTGCTCGCCGCCAACGGGGTGACCACCATGATCGACGCCTCCGACTCGTACACCCCCACCCCCGCGGTCTCCCAGTCGATCCTGCTGCACAACGGCGCCATCCAAGGCGGGGGTGTGCGCACCACCGGGCCGGGCCTGGCCGATGGCATCGTGGTCACCCCCTCGCACAACCCCCCTCGTGACGGCGGCTTCAAGTACAACCCGCCTCACGGCGGCCCGGCCGACACCGACGCCACCACCTGGATCGCGCGGCGCGCCAACGAGATCATCCGGAACCGGGAAAGCGTGCCGCGTATCCCGCTGGAAAGGGCGCTAGCCGCCGACACCACCCACCGCCACGACTTCCTGCTGGCCTACGTAGACGACCTGCCCGCCGTGATCGACCTCGAGGCGATCCGCGGTGCGAGAGTGCGGATCGGCGCCGACCCGCTCGGCGGGGCCTCCGTCAACTACTGGGGAGCCATCGCCGAACGGCATGGCCTGGACCTGACCGTCGTCAACCCCCATGTCGATCCCCAGTTCGCCTTCATGACCCTCGACTGGGACGGCAAGATTCGGATGGACTGCTCCTCGCCATACGCGATGGCCTCACTGGTGGGGCGCATGGCCGACCCCGCGGCCCCCTACGACGTGGCGACCGGCAACGACACCGATGCCGACCGCCACGGCATCGTCACCCGTGATGGTGGCTTGATGAATCCCAACCACTACCTGGCCGCCGCGATCCAATACCTGTTCGGCGGGGCGCGTCCCCACTGGCCGGCCGGCGCCGCCATCGGCAAGACGCTCGTGTCGTCGTCGCTGATCGACCGCGTGGCCGCCGGGCTGGGCCGCCGGCTCGTCGAGGTGCCGGTCGGATTCAAGTGGTTCGTGCCCGGCCTGCTGGCGGGCACCGACCCCTTCGGCGGCGAGGAGAGCGCCGGGGCCTCGTTCCTGCGGCGCGACTCGCGCGTCTGGAGCACCGACAAGGACGGCATCATCATGTGCCTGCTGGCCGCGGAGATGATGGCCACCACCGGCAACTCCCCCTCGGCGCTGCATGCCGACCTCGTCGCCCGGTACGGCCAGAGCTGGTACGCCCGCGTCGACGCCGCCGCCACCCGTCAAGAAAAGGCCGCCCTGGCCGCCCTCTCCCCCGCCCAGGTCCGCTCCATCTCGCTGGCCGGGCAGGAGATCTCCGCCAAGCTGACCACCGCTCCCGGCAACGGCGCCCCCATCGGCGGCCTGAAGGTCACCACGGCCGACGCCTGGTTTGCGGCCCGCCCTTCCGGCACCGAGGACGTCTACAAGATCTACGCCGAGTCGTTCGTCTCCGCCGACCACCTCGCCCAGGTGCAGGCGGAGGCCAAGGACGTGGTCTCGGCCGCCCTCGCCGGCTGATTCATCGCCCAGACGTTGCGAGGTGCTGGGGCGGTGAGAGCAGAACTCTTGTCGCAATGGCAAAACCGGAAGCGGAGGACTGCACGCCAGCGCTGTCCGTGAACGCTATCGCGACAAACACAGCAGAACCCGCCATCTGAACGACATCGCGGCGGAAGTCCCCAACCCGCCGACCCCGACGCAGGTTTGACCGATGATGGACAATGGTTCGGTGACCGCGTCAACCACGCCCCGAGTTCGCATCGTGCTCCTGACCGGCCCCTCGGGATGCGGCAAGACCGAGATCGCCACCCGCCTAGGCCTGCCGGTGGTCACGCTGGACGATTTCTACTACGACGACACGCACCCCGACCTGCCCCGCGCCCATGGCATCATCGACTGGGACGATGTTGGCACCTGGGACCTGCCCGGCGCGATACACGCCCTGGTCGAACTGGCAGACACCGGCCGCGCGGAGGTTCCGATCTATCACATTCCCACCAACTCGCGCACGGGCTACTCGGTGCTCGACGTCAACCAG
>WRIF01000134.1 GCA_009782865.1 Promicromonosporaceae bacterium | reverse complement strand
CGCTGCCCAGCGTCGTCGGCCTGGCGGTCAAGCGGTGAGCGCCTCCCCCCTGCCGGTGCGCGACGGCCTCAACCCCACCCGCCTGGTGCTGCCCCATGAGCCCCTGCCCGACGGCGCCCCGCCCGCCGCCCACTGGCCCACCGCCCTGGACTACCTGTTGGAGCGCTTTCCCGCCGACCGGGATCGCCTGCGCGCCCTCGTGGAAGGCGGCGAGGTGGTCGACCAGCTGGGCCGCCCCATCGGCGCGGACACGCCGTACCGGCCCCGCGGCCTGCTGTTCCTCTACCGTGACCCGCCTGCCGACGAGCCGGAAGTGCCGCAGCTGGCCGAGATCGAGGTGCTGCATCGTGACGAGGACCTGCTGGTGATCGACAAGCCGCACCTCGTGTCGGTGATGCCGCGCGGCCGCTGGGTCACCCAGACGGCGCTGGTGTACCTGCGCCGCGAGCTGGATCTGCCCGACCTCTCGCCGGCTCACCGGCTGGATCGCCCGACGGCCGGGGTGCTGGTGTTCACGGTGCGGGCGAGTGTGCGCGGCGCCTACCAGCAGCTGTTCCAGCGCCGCGCGGTCGAGAAGGTCTACGAGGCGGTCGCCCCGTTGCCGTCGTCGGCCGAGCTGCGCTTCCCGCTCACCGTTACCTCCCGGATAGTCAAGCGGCGCGGCACCGTAGCGGCCGAGGAGGTGCCCGGCGTCCCGAACGCCGAGAGCCGGATCGACCTGGTGGCGCGGGACGAGGCCCGCCGGCTTGGGCTGTACCGGCTGGAGCCGCGCACCGGCAAGACCCACCAGTTGCGGTTGCACATGAACTCTGTCGGCCTGCCGATCACGGGCGACCCGTTCTTCCCTGTGCTGCGGGCCTCCGAGGCCGAGGACCCGGCCCAGCCCCTGCAGTTGCTGGCCCGCCGCCTGCGGTTCGCCGACCCGCTGAGCGGGGTGGCCCGGGAGTTCGAGTCGCGGCGCCGCCTGTCCGAGTGGCCCGCCTAGCAACGCCGAGGCCGCCGACGGTTCGGCTTGGCGCTGGATGGGGGGAGAGCGACGGCCAATCCGGCCGAGACGAGGCGCGGCTGCTGCGAAGTCCAAGGTGGCGATGCGGTCGCCGGGGCGCAGGCGATGCGACAATGGCTACCGTGACGTACGAGGAGCGCCCGGCCAGGGCCGTCATCGACTTGACGGCCATCGCCGCGAACACGGCCGCCCTGCGGCGGGCCGCGGGCGGGGCGGGCGTGATGGCCGTGGTCAAGGCCGACGGCTACGGCCACGGCATGGTCCCTACGGCGCTCGCGGCGCTCGCCGGCGGCGCCACCTGGCTGGGCACCGCCCACCCCGACGAGGCGCTGGAACTGCGCGCCGCCGGAATCACGGCCCAACACGCCAGGATCCTCACCTGGCTCTACCCACCCACCGCCGACCTGGCGGCACTGATCTCCGCCGACGTGGACCTCTCGATCTCGCTGCCGGAGGTCCTCGAACGGTCCGCCGCCACCGCCCGCACCCTCGGCACCACCGCCCGGGTACACCTAAAGGTCGACACCGGCCTGGGACGCAACGGCCTGATGCCCGCCGTGCTGCCGGAGGTGGCCGCCCGCGCTGCCGTGTTGCAGGCCGCCGGCGACCTCCAGGTGGTGGGGCTGTGGAGCCACCTGGCCTGCGCCGACGAGCCGCACCACCCCTCGGTGACCGCGCAGCAGCAGGTGTTCGAGGCGGCCACGGCCACCCTCGCCGCCGCCGGGATCGTCTCCGAGGTGCGCCACCTGGCCAACACCGCGGCCACGCTCGACCGCCCCGACCTCCGGTATGACCTGGTGCGCCCCGGTCTCGGCCTCTACGGCCTGTCCCCGCTGCCCGGACGCGACCCCGCCGAGTTCGGCCTGCGCCCGGCCATGACCCTGCAGGCAGACCTCGCCACCGTCAAGGACGTGCCTGCCGGGCACGGCGTCTCTTACGGGCACCTCTACCGCACCACCACCGACACCAAGCTGGGAATCGTGCCGCTGGGCTACGCCGACGGAATCCCGCGCCACGCCTCCGGGGGCACGGCCGGGCCGGGCGGGCCGGTCCAGGCCGGGCGGCGCATCTGCCGGGTGGCGGGACGAGTTTGCATGGACCAGTTTGTGCTCGACCTCGGGGCCGACACCCCGCTGCGGCCCGGCGACACCGTGACCCTGTTTGGCCCCGGCCCCGGCCGCATCCCCGGCAGCCAGGACGACGGCAACGGCGATGACGGCGGAGGCCTCCCGCCCGCACCGACCGCAGAGGACTGGGCCCAGGCCGCCGGGACCATCGCCTACGAGATTGTCACCCGGGTGGGCCCGCGGCTGCCCCGTCGCCACGAGGGGGTAGCCGAGCTGGCGGCCCAGGCCCCGGGCCTGCCCTGGACGGCGGTGGCCGCGTGACGTCGTACCGCTTCGACCTGCCCGACGCCGCCGCCACCCGCCGCCTCGGCCTGCGCCTGGCCGCCCTGCTGCGCGCCGGAGACCTGGTGATCCTCTCCGGTGACCTGGGCGCCGGCAAGACCACCCTCACCCAGGGCATCGGGGCCGGCCTGGGGGTGCGCGGCCAGGTGGCCAGCCCCACCTTCATCGTGGCCCGCGGGCACCCGCCCCTCGAACCGGGCAGGCCGGGCCTGGTACACGTTGACGCCTACCGTCTCGGTTCCCTGGAAGAACTCGACGCCCTCGACCTGGATTCTTCGCTGGACGAGGCGGTCACGGTGGTGGAGTGGGGGGCCGGCCTGGCCGAAGAACTCTCCCCAGACCGCCTAGAAATCAGCCTGCTGCGGGAGCGCGGCGGCCAGTACCACCCCGAACGCGATGACCCGGAGGCCGGCCTGCGCGTGGCCACCATCGAGGCCGTCGGGGCCCGCTGGGACGGGGTCGACCTCTTCGTCGCCCTAGCCGGTTGATCGACGACCCCGCTCGCCCTTGCCTCGCCCCGCTGTTTGGCGTCGAAACCTGCGATGTCGCGGGATGGAGGAGGGTGGGGCTGGGCGCGGCGGGTAGGCGCCTCCCGTAGAGTGGTCCCGTGGCAGTTTTGGCGATAGACACCTCGGCGGCCATCTCCGTGGCGCTCACCACGGACGACGGCACGGTGCTGGCCGAGCGGGTCTCCACCGAGCGTCGCCGCCACGCCGAGCAGCTCACCCCCCTCATCGGTGAGGTGCTGGAGGCGGCGGGCCAGGGGCCGTCCAACCTCGCCGCCGTGGCGGTTGGCACCGGCCCCGCCCCCTTCACCGGCCTGCGCGTGGGCCTGATCACCGCTCGCACCCTCGGCCTGGCCCTCGATATTCCCGTCTGGGGCGTGCCGATCCACGACGCCCTCGCCGCCCAGGCGCTCGCCCTGCCCGGCCTGACCCCCGGTGTCGAACTCCTCGTCGCCACCGACGCGCGCCGCAAGGAGGTCTACACTACCCGTTACCAGATCACCGGCCCGCGCCCCCAGCCCGGGCGGGTGCCAGGCTGGAAGGTGCTGGCCGGGCCGACGGTCGGCAAGGCGGCAGACGTGCCGGGGGGAGCGGACATTGTGGTGGGCGAGGGCGCCGCGCTGTACCCAGAATCGTTGCCGCTGACAGCAGGGGCCCCGCTGCTGCCCACCGCGGCCACCCTGGCCCAGATCGCCATCGCGCGCGCCGCCGCCGGCGCAGCCCAGCCGACCGAGCCGCTCTACCTGCGCCGCGCCGACGTCCACATGGCGGCGCCCAGGCGAGAGGCGTCGCCCCAATGACCGCCCCCCTGGAAATCCGCCCGCTGCGCGCCGAAGACTTCGACCGCGTCCTCGAACTTGAACAGGCCCTGTTCGGGCAGAGTGCCTGGACCCAGCGCATGCTCGCCGAGGAACTCGGCGGCTGGGGCCGTTGGTACGTGGTGGCCGCCCAGCCCGTGGAGCAGGCGGTGGGACGGCTGGCTGCCGGACACGTCGCCGCGCGCGCGGCCGAGCAGAGCCGGGTGGTCGGCTACGCGGGCCTGTGGTTCGATGGCGAGATCGCCCAGGTGATGACCCTGGGCGTTGACCCAGGCCATCAGCGCGCGGGGGTTGGCCGGGCCCTGATGGAGGCGTTGATCACCCGCTCGCGCGCCCTGCGCGCCTCCGCCGTCTGGCTGGAGGTGGCGGTGACCAACGCCGCCGCCCTCGCCCTGTACGAGGAACTCGGCTTCACCCGGCAGGGCATTCGCCGCCGCTACTACCAGCCCGAGGGGCTCGACGCGCACACCATGCGCCTCACCCTGGAGGAGGCCTAAGTGACCGACCGTCGCGCCGAAGTGTTCATCGACGTGCCCCAGCTGGCCGCCGCGCTGCGGGCCGGCCATCCCCCAACCCTGCTCGATGTCCGCTGGGCGCTGGCCCCCAAGGGGCAGACCTTCGACGGGGCGGCCGAGTACGCGGCCGGACACCTCCCCGGGGCGGCCTACGTTGACCTGGAGCGGCACCTGGCCGCCCCGGCCAGCCCCGCCGGCGGTCGCCACCCCCTGCCCGACGCCGACGAGTTCATCGCCTGGGTCACCTCCTGTGGCATCACCACGTCCTCGCAGGTGGTGGTGTACGACGGCACCGAGGGCACCTCGGCCGCGCGCGCCTGGTGGCTGCTGCGCTACTTCAATGTGCCCGGCGTGCGCATCCTCGACGGCGGCTATCGCGCCTGGGTCGCGGCCGGCCTGCCCATCGAGACCGGGCCGCCCCTGGGGGGCGGGGCGCCCGCCGCGGCCGGCACTCCCGGGCAGACGTCTGGCGTCGCCGGGCACGGCCCGAGCCCGGGGCTGACTCCCGGCCACATGCCGGTCATCGACGCCGACACCGCCGCCGCTCTCGCCGCCGATTCCGACGGCCTACTCATCGACGCCCGCGCCCCCGAGCGCTTCACCGGTGCCACCGAGCCCATCGACCCTCAGGCCGGACACATCCCCGGCGCCGTCAACGTTCCCACCGCGCAGAACACCGGCGCCCACGGGCTGTTCAAGGCCGCCAGGGAGATTCGCGAACTCTACGCGGCCGCCGGCCTGCGGGCGGTGGTCGCCGCCTGGCCGGTCCGCGCGCAGGCGGCGGCCGCGCTCCGCGCCGCAGACCAGCCAGCCGCCCCGCGAGCGGTCGCCTCGCCGTCGGCGCCGGAACCGCCAGCCACGGAACAACCGCCGACGCAGGCGGCGCCCGCGCAGCGGGTGGCCGTCTACTGCGGCTCGGGGGTGACGGCCGCCCAGGACATCGCCGCTCTCGCCTCGATTGGGGTGGAGGCGGCCCTCTACCCGGGTTCGTGGAGCCAGTGGTGCGGCGACCCCCGGCGTCCGGTTGCCGTCGGCCGGTAGGTCAGGAGGTAGCCAATCCGCCGGTCGTGTCGGCGTTCGCTGGTAGAGTTCCCGCA
>WRIF01000133.1 GCA_009782865.1 Promicromonosporaceae bacterium | reverse complement strand
TGCGGCGAGCTGACGCTGCCTCGCTCGCTCGGCCCGCTCCGTCGCCGCACGCTCGACCTGTCCACGCTGGTTGCGCACCTCGACGCTGCCGTCGTCGCTCGGAGCGGAGTAGCTCAGCCGCTGCTGCTCGTTCGCGGCCGGGGTCAAGCCCTTGGCGTCCACCTCGGTGATCTCGCCGGCGGCCTGCGTCACCTCGACCTCGAGGTTGAACAGGAAGCCGACGGACTCCTCGCGAATCGCGCCCATCATCTGCTGGTACATCGCGAAGCCCTCGCGCTGGTACTCCACCAGCGGGTCGCGCTGAGCCATGGCTCGCAGGCCGATGCCGTCCTTGAGGTAGTCCATCTCATAGAGGTGATCGCGCCAGCGGCGGTCGATGACCGACAGCACGACGCGGCGCTCCAACTCGCGCATCGCCGGCGTGCCGAGTTGCTCCTCGCGACGCTGGTAGGCGAAGTGCGAGTCCGAGAGGATCTCGCGCGTCATGTACTCGCGGTTGATCCGGCCCTTGTTGCCGACCTCGGCGATGACCTCGTCGATCGTGATGCCCACCGGGTAGAGGACCTTGAGGTCGGCCCACAGAGCATCGAAGTCCCAGTCATCGGCGTTCGACTCGCCGGTGTGCTGGTCGATCACCTCGGTGATGACGTCGTCGAGGAACTGCTGCACGCGCTCGTGCAGGTCGTCGCCCTCGAGGATGTGCCGGCGGTCGCTGTAGATCGCCTCGCGCTGCCGGTTGAGCACGTCGTCGTACTTGAGGACGTTCTTGCGGATCTCGGCGTTACGGGCCTCGACCTGCGACTGAGCGGAGCGGATGGCCCGGCTCACGACCTTCGACTCGATCGCGAGATCGTCCGGCACGTTTCCCCGACCCATCAGGCTCTCGGCCGCACCGGCGTTGAAGAGCCGCATGAGGTCATCCGTCAGCGACAGGTAGAAACGGCTCTCGCCGGGGTCGCCCTGACGACCGGAGCGTCCGCGCAGCTGGTTGTCGATGCGGCGCGACTCGTGCCGCTCGGTACCGAGCACATACAGCCCGCCGACGCTGATGACCTTCTGAGCCTCTTGCTCGACGGCCTGCTTGACCTGGACGAACACGCCGTCCCACTCCGCCTCGTACTCCTCGGGAGTCTCGACCGGGCTGAGGCCGCGCGCGTTCAACTCGGCGACGGCGATGAACTCGGCGTTGCCTCCGAGCATGATGTCGGTTCCACGACCGGCCATGTTCGTGGCGACGGTCACGGCGCCGAGGCGGCCCGCCTGGGCGACGATCGCGGCCTCGCGAGCGTGGTTCTTGGCGTTCAGCACCTCGTGGCGCACGCCCTTCTTGGCGAGCAGGCGGGAGAGGTATTCGCTCTTCTCCACACTCGTCGTGCCGACCAGCACCGGCTGGCCCTTCTTGTTGCGCCCGACGATGTCTTCGACGACCTGGTTGAACTTGGCCTCCTCGTTCTTGTAGACGAGGTCGGGCTGGTCCTTGCGGATCATCGGCTTGTTGGTCGGGATCGGCACGACGCCGATCTTGTACGTCGACATGAACTCCGCGGCCTCGGTCTCGGCCGTGCCCGTCATGCCCGCGAGCTTCTTGTAGAGGCGGAAGTAGTTCTGCAGCGTCACGGTGGCGAGCGTCTGGTTCTCGGCCTTGACCGGCACGCCCTCCTTGGCCTCGATGGCCTGGTGGATGCCCTCGTTGTAGCGGCGGCCCACCAGGATGCGGCCGGTGTGCTCGTCGACGATGAGCACCTCGTCGTTCATCACGACGTAGTCCTTGTCGCGCTTGAAGAGAGCGTTGGCCTTGATGGCGTTGTTCAGGAACGAGATCAGCGGAGTGTTCGCCGACTCGTAGAGATTGTCGATGCCCAGGTAGTCCTCGACCTTGGCGATGCCGGGCTCCAGCACGCCCACGGTGCGCTTCTTCTCGTCGACCTCGTAGTCTTCGCCGTTGTTGAGGCGCTGGATCACCCGGGCAAACTCGGTGTACCAACGGTTGGCGTCGCCGCCGGCGGGGCCGGAGATGATCAGCGGGGTGCGCGCCTCGTCGATGAGGATCGAGTCGACCTCGTCCACGATGGCGAAGTAGTGCCCGCGCTGCACCAGGTCCTCGGGCTTCCAGGCCATGTTGTCGCGCAGGTAGTCGAAGCCGAACTCGTTGTTGGTGCCGTAGGTGATGTCGGCCAGGTACTGCTCGCGACGTTCCGGCGGCTTCTGGCCGGTCACGACGATGCCGGTGGTCATGCCAAGGAAGCGGTAGACGCGCCCCATCAACTCACCCTGGTACTTGGCCAGGTAGTCGTTGGTGGTCACCACGTGGACACCCTTGCCGGTCAGGGCGTTGAGGTAGGCGGCGGTGGTGGCGACCAGGGTCTTGCCCTCACCGGTCTTCATCTCTGAGATGTTGCCCAGGTGCAGGTTGGCGCCGCCCATCAGCTGAACGTCGAAGTGGCGCTGCCCCAGGGTGCGGATGGCGGCCTCGCGCACCACCGCGAACGCCTCGGGGAGCAGATCGTCGAGGGTCTCGCCCGCCGCCAGCCGGGCCTTGAAGCGCGGGGTTTCCTCGCGCAGCTCCTCGTCGCTCATCTCCTTGATGGCGGGCTCGAGGGCGGTCACCTGTGCCGCCAGGCTCTGCAGCTTCTTGAGGGTGCGGCCTTCGCCAAAGCGCAGAATCTTGTCGATGATCGTGGGCACGGATGGTCTCCTGGGGGTAAAGGCGCACAGCAAAACGCTGCGAGACGTAATCGTTATCTTAGTCCACGACGCAGCGGCGGCGGCCTCCGGTGGGGGAAGCCGCCGCCGCTTTCGCCTTGGGCTTAGCGCTCTACGTGCTGGTCGAGCTGGATGACGCCATACGTCCAGCCCTTGCGCTTGTAGGCGGCGGACGGGCGCATGGTGTCCGCGTCGACAAACAGGTAGAAGTCGTGACCCACCATCTCCATGGCCTCGATGGCCTCGTCGACCGACATCGGCGCGGCGGTGTGCAACTTCTGCCGGATCATCACCGGGGAGTCACCCATCTGGGTCTCTACGGCGTCCCCATCGGCGACGAGTTCCCGCTTGACCGCGACGGCGGCGGGCGGTGCGGCCGCGGCCACCGGCTCCAGGGTCGGCGGCAGGGTCGGAGACAAGACGTAGGTGCGCCGGTGGTCCTTGCGCCGGTCGCGCTGGCGGCGAAGCTGTTCGAGCAGCTTGTCTATCGCCAGGTCGAGGGCGCCGTAGCGATCATCGGCGGCCGCCTCGGCCCGCACTACGGGCCCCTTGGCCACTACGGTCAGTTCTACCCGCTCGCGCTGGGCGGCCAGCTTGGGGTTCTTCTCTTCGGTGACCTCTACGTCTACCCGCTGGGCCAATGGCGCCAGCTGCGTGATCTTGCCCAACTTTTCTTCCGCGTGTTCCCGGAAGCGGTCGGAAATCTCGGTGTGCCGACCAACTACAACGATGTCCATCGCCTTCTCCTCTTTTCCCCTGTGGGCGGCCGAATGCACGCCCAGTGGTGGTCTCGGGTTCGGTGTGGCACATGGGCCACGCCGGTGTGGTCCTCCTTTCGTCCTATCGAACTGTGAGCCCCACCCTACCCCCGACGCCGCCTTTTACCTGCTGGGGCGGGCATTTGGCGTGTCTAGATCGATGACCGCGCCACCAGTGCCCCAGGCGGCGGGGTGGCGGCGATGACCAGGGCCCCGACCACCCTGGCCCCGGCCGCCCGCAGGGCGCGCCTGGCCGCCGCGAGGGTGGCGCCGGTGGTCAGGACGTCGTCGACGATGACCACATTGGGCCCTGCGGCCAGGAGGGGCCGGGCGCGCGGGGAGACGGAGACGGCCACGTTTGTTCCCCTGCCCCGCAGCGAGAGCCCCACCTGGTCGCGGGCCCGGCCACGGCGCAGCACCGCGCGAGGCGTGGCTCCCAGGTTGACGGCGACGGCCCGGGCCAAGGGGCGCAGGTGGTCGCGGCCACGGGCCCGCCTATTGGCCGCCGACGACGGCGCCGTGACCACCAGCCATCGTTCCGCCGACGCTCGTTCAGCCAGCGCCCGCACCTCGGGCTTGATCGTGCGGGCGGCGTCCCCGAGGGCGTCCGCCAACGGTCGGTCGAGGTCGGTGCGGTCACGGTCCTTCCAGGCCACCACCAGGGAGCGCAGGGGGCCGACATAGTCCGCGAGCGCCCACACCGGCAGCGGGGGGCAGCCATCCAGCAGGTCGAGGCGCGGGGCGTGTTGCTCGACGCGACGGGGGGCCTGCCGTAGGTGGGCGCGGCAGCTGCGGCACAGCACCACGTCATAGCGGCCGCAGCCGGCGCAGGCCACCGGCACCACGAGCCGGGCCAGTTCTTGCAGCGCCTTCATTTGTCCACGGTAGGCGCCGGGGCGCCAGGGGGCGAGGGCCGTTTCCGTCAGGCGGAACTGCCGGCCTCAAGGAGAGGTCCTAGCCGGGGAAGGCGACGAGCTCGACGTCCACATGCAGCAGGGACCATACCGGAGAGGACTGCAGGAGGAAGAGGTCACCGTTGTGGTCTAGGCCCAGGATGGCTCCGGAGCCCACCGAGGAGGTGATCCAGCTGAGCCCCGGCAGGTCTGGCAGGGGGCGGGAGACCCCGCCGAGGGAGCCGACCAGCCCGCCGATCCCCACCTGGTAGAGGCGGGTCTCGGTGCGGACCGCGATCACCGAGTCTGCCTGCCAGGTGGCCTGTAGGGCGCCTATCACTCCGGGGGCGACGGCCAGGGGGCTGGTCAGGGAGGTGGGCACCCCCTGTGGGCTGCGGGTCACGCCGGCCACGTGCACGCTGGTGCCATCGTCGCCGGTGGAGACGATCAGGGCGCGGGCTCCCGCCGGGGACACGTCCACGGAGAGGATCTCGCGGTCGGCGAGCCAGGTGGCGGAGAGGGGGGATCGTCCGCCCAGGGGGTCAAAGGTGACCAGGGAGCCGTCTTCGTCGGTGGTCCAGATGCGCTCGAAGCGGTCGATTGAGGGTGGCAGGAAGGGCCCTCCGGTGGCGAGCACCAGGGCGGCGCTGGGCAGGTCGGTGCGGATCAGCTGGGATACCGGGGTCGGCGCGGTCTCCGCCTCCGGCGGGGCGTGGCACTGTTCGCCCTCTGGGCAGTCGGCGTACTCCGGTTCCGCCTCTCCTGCGGGGTAGGTCGGCTCCTCGGCCTCTGGGTCCGGCTCGCAGGGCTCATCGTCGGCGGCACAGTCTTCCTCGGGCGGGGGCGGCCGGAGGCCGGTGACCGTGAGTACGCGCAGGGAACTGACCGGGGAGACGGCGAGGCCGTCGAGGCGGTAGCCGGAGAGGCTGACCCATGGCGGGTGGAAGTTGATCTGGCGGCCGGTCAGCTGCCAGAAGCTGCCGTTGCGAACCAGCTGCGCCGAG
>WRIF01000132.1:2316-5370 GCA_009782865.1 Promicromonosporaceae bacterium | reverse complement strand
GGATACCGGTAGAAGCTGCGAGGTGGTGGTTCACGTCTTGCCTTTCGTGTGCGGTGGGCGACGTCGTCGTCGTGCCCGATGATCTAGAGGGATTCTTGGTTTCGAGACGCGATCCAAAGGATCGCTCCTCAACCGGCGAGCAACGGCCCAGAGGATCGTTACTCGACCGGCGAGTAGCGGCTCTGCTCAACCGTCAAACCCCACATGCGGCGAGGCCGCCGCATCCCCTACAGGATAGCGACGGCCTCGGCCTAACTTGGTCTCAGGGCACTGCGAGCGCGGAAATCGCGACGCCGCGTGCCTTGTCCGCTACTTGAGGAAGCCCTCGTAGTGGCGCTGCTGCAGCTGGGAGTCGATCTGCTTGACGGTCTCCAGGCCCACACCCACCATAATCAGGATCGACGTGCCGCCGAACGGGAGGTTGTGGTTGAGCCCCAGGAAGACGATCACCAGGGTGGGGATCAGGGCCAGCAGCACCAGGTAGATGGCGCCGGCCGCGGTGATCCGCGAGGAGACGTACTGCAGGTATTCGGCGGTGGGACGGCCGGCCCGGATGCCGGGCACAAATCCGCCGTACTTCTTCATGTTGTCCGAGACCTCGTCCGGGTTGAACGTGATCGAGGTGTAGAAGAAGCAGAAGAACAGGATCATCAGGGCGTACAGCACGATGTGCAGCGGCGCGGCCGGCGACGAGACGTGGCTGATGACCCACTGGACCCAACCCGCCTCCTGGTTGCCGAACTGGGCGATCAGGGTGGGCACCGCCAAGATCGAGGAGGCGAAGATGACGGGGATCACGCCGGCCATGTTGATCTTGATGGGAATGTAGGTCGAGGTGCCGCCATACATCTTGCGGCCCACCATGCGCTTGGCGTACTGGACGGGGACGCGGCGTTGGGACTGCTCCACAAACACCACGGCGGCCACGACGATGACGATGATGGCCAGGATGACCAGCAGGTTGCGGACGCGGACCCCGGTGGCCACGGTCGGGTCGGTGATGATCGAGCCCAGGCCGCCGGGGAAGCCGGCGACGATGGAGGTGAAGATCAGCAGGGACATGCCGTTGCCGACGCCGCGCTCGGTGATGAGCTCACCCAGCCACATGATCAGGCCGGTGCCGGCGGTCATGGTGATGACCATGAGTACCATGGTGACGATCGAGTTGTCGGTGAGCACCGGCAGCGAGCCGGGGCCGAACAGCACTCCGGCGCGGGCGGTGGTCAGCACCGTGGTCGACTGCAGGATGGCCAGGGCGATGGTCAGGTAGCGCGTGTACTGCGTCATCTTGGCCTGACCGGCCTGCCCCTCCTTGTGCAGTGCCTCGAAGCGGGGGATCACCACCCGCAGCAGCTGAATGATGATGCTCGCGGTGATGTAAGGCATGATGCCCAACGCAAACACTGACAGCTGCAGCAAGGCTCCACCACTGAAGGTGTTGATGAGACCCATCAGGCCGGCTCCGTCGACGCCCTCGACGTTCGCGCGAACGTTCTGGTAGTTCACTCCCGGCGCTGGGATGAACGAACCGAGGCGGAAGATCGCCATGATCAGGATCGTGAAGAGCAGCTTGCGCCGCAGGTCGGGCGTGCGAAACGCCCTAGCGAATGCGGTGAGCATCTATCCTCCAAAGGCCCGCCGGCGATGGCGGGGTAGAAAAGTCTGGGTGAAAAACCTCGGCGATCTTATCCGCCTGGGCGGCATTACGCGCAATCGAGGTCGCAAAGTGAGACAACGGGGAGACGGCGTGCGGGGCCGGGGTGCCAGCTGGCGCCCTGCGACCCCGCACGCTCTCGAGCAACTGCCTACTGGTCGACGATGGTGCCGCCGGCGGCCAGGAGCTTGCTCTTGGCCGACTCGGAGACGCGGTCCACCGTGAGGTTGAGGGCCACGGCGATCTCGCCGCCTCCCAGCACCTTGACCGGCTGGTTCTTCCGCACCGCACCCTTAGCGACCAGGTCGGCCACGGTGACGTCGCCACCGGCGGGGTACAGTTCGGCGAGCTTGTCCAGGTTGACCACCTGGTACTCGACGCGGAACGGGTTCTTGAAGCCGCGCAGCTTGGGCAGGCGCATGTGCAGCGGCATCTGACCACCCTCAAAGCGGGCGGGCACCTGGTAGCGGGCCTTGGTGCCCTTGGTGCCACGACCGGCGGTCTTACCCTTGGAGGCCTCACCGCGACCCACGCGGGTCTTGGCGGTCTTGGCTCCCGGGGCGGGACGCAGGTGGTGCATCTTCAGCGGCCTGGCGGTCGCGTTAGTCTCGGCGGCCTCAGCCGTCGAAGCGGCGGCCTTCTTGGTGGTTGCAGCCATGATCAGTCGACCTCCTCGACGGTGACCAGGTGCGAGACGGTGTTGATCATGCCGCGAATCTCGGGGCGGTCCTCGTGAACGGCCGAGCGGCCGATCTTCTTGAGGCCCAGAGTGCGCAGCGTCTCGCGCTGGTTCTGCTTGCCGCCAATGGCGGACTTGACTTGGGTCACTTTGAGCTTAGCCATCAGGCACCTACCTTCGCGGCCGCGTCCTGCTTGGCGGCGAGCCCGGCGGCCTGCGCCTTCAGGAGAGCGGCGGGGGCCACGTCCTCCAGCGGCAGGCCACGGCGGGCGGCGACGTCGGCCGGCTCTTCGAGCAGCTTCAGGGCCGCCACGGTCGCGTGCACGATGTTGATCGCGTTCGACGAGCCGAGCGACTTGGTCAGGATGTCACCCACGCCGGCGCACTCCAGGACGGCGCGCACCGGGCCACCGGCGATTACTCCGGTACCGGGGCCGGCGGGGCGCAGGAAGACGACACCGGCGGCCTTCTCACCCTGGACAGGGTGCGGGATGGTGCCCTGGATGCGGGGGACGCGGAAGAAGTTCTTCTTCGCCTCCTCGACACCCTTGGCGATCGCCTGGGGCACCTCCTTGGCCTTGCCGTAGCCGACGCCAACGGTGCCGTCTCCGTCACCCACCACCACGAGGGCGGTGAAGGAGAATCGACGACCACCCTTGACCACCTTCGAGACGCGGTTGATGGTGACAACGCGCTCGATGAAGGGGCTCTTCTCGACCTC
>WRIF01000132.1:0-2216 GCA_009782865.1 Promicromonosporaceae bacterium | reverse complement strand
GGGCACCTCCTTGGCCTTGCCGTAGCCGACGCCAACGGTGCCGTCTCCGTCACCCACCACCACGAGGGCGGTGAAGGAGAATCGACGACCACCCTTGACCACCTTCGAGACGCGGTTGATGGTCACCACGCGCTCGAGGAACTGGCTCTTGTCGGCGTCGCGGCCGCCACGGTCACGGCCGCCCTGGTTACGGTCACGTCCGCCGCGCCGGCCCTCGCGGGCGTCGCGTGTCGTGGTGTCGGTACCAGCCGCGGTCTCGACGGGCTTCTCCGCAGTCGTCTGCTCGGCGGCCACGTCCTGCTCCTTCTTGTTCTCGTTCTCGCTCACAGGTTCAGCCCACCTTCCCGGGCACCTTCGGCGATCGCAGCGACGCGACCGGCGTACTTGTTGCCGCCGCGGTCGAACACGACCTCGTCGACGCCTGCCTTCTTGGCGCGCTCGGCGACCAGCTCGCCGACCTTGCGGGCCTTGGCGGTCTTGTCACCGTCGAACGCACGGAGATCGGCCTCGAGGGTCGACGCGGAGGCCAGCGTGTGGCCCTGCGCGTCATCGACCACCTGGACGAAGACGTGACGCGCGGAGCGCGTGACGACCAGACGCGGGCGAGCAGCCGTGCCCACGACCTTCTTGCGAAGGCGCGCGTGCCGGCGGTCGCGTGCCGCTGACTTGCTCTTGACGCTCATGCTTACTTACCAGCCTTTCCGGCCTTGCGACGGACGACCTCGCCTGCGTAGCGGATGCCCTTGCCCTTGTACGGTTCCGGCTTCTTGATCTTGCGGATGTTGGCCGCGGTCTCGCCGACGGCCTGCTTGTCGATGCCGGAGACCGTGACCTTGTTGTTGCCCTCGACCGTCAGGCTGATGCCCGCCGGCGGCTCGACGGTGACCGGGTGCGAGAAACCGAGCGCGAACTCGATGGACGAGCCCTTCTGCGCGACGCGGTAGCCCGTGCCGACGATCTCGAGGCCCTTCGAGTAGCCCTGGGTGACGCCGATGATCTGGTTGTTGATCAGCGTGCGCGTGAGGCCGTGCAGCGAGCGCGAGTTGCGCTCGTCATCCGGGCGCGAGACGAGAACCTGGTTCTCTTCGATCTTCACCTGGATCGGCTGGGCCACGGTGAGCGACAGCTGGCCCTTCGGGCCCTTGACGGTCACGTCCTGGCCGTCGACCTTGACGTCGACGCCGGCCGGAATGTCGATGGGGAGTCTTCCAATGCGGGACATCTTGCTACCACACGTAGGCGAGGACTTCCCCGCCGACGCCCTTCTTCTCGGCCTCGCGGTCGGTGAGAAGACCCGAGGAGGTGGACAGGATGGCGACGCCGAGGCCGCCGAGCACACGAGGCAACTCGGTGGACTTCGCGTAGACGCGGAGGCCCGGCTTGGAGACGCGCTTGATGCCCGCGATCGAACGCTCGCGGTTGGGGCCGAACTTGAGGTTCAGCGTGAGGGTCTGACCGACGCGTGCGTCGGCGACCTTCCAGTCGGAGATGTAGCCCTCGCTCTTGAGGATCTCGGCGATGTGCGCCTTGAGCTTCGAGCTCGGCATGGACACGGTGTCGTGGTACGCCGAGTTCGCATTGCGCAGTCTGGTCAGCATGTCTGCGACCGGATCTGTCATGGTCATAGGTTGTTTCCTTCGTTCATCCGGTATCCGGGCCCTTTACAAGAGAACGGACCGTAGATGGAGGGGCCGACGGGTGCCGGCTCCGGGGTGGATCAGTCGTTCGACTTGAACGGGAAGCCGAGCGCTTTCAGCAGCGCGCGACCCTCGTCATCCGTCTGCGCGGTCGTGACGACGGTGATGTCGAAACCGCGAACGCGGTCGATCTTGTCCTGGTCGATCTCGTGGAAGATCGACTGCTCCTGCACGCCGAACGTGTAGTTGCCGTGGCCGTCGAACTGACGGTCGGACAGACCGCGGAAGTCGCGGATGCGCGGAAGCGCGAGCGACAGCAGGCGGTCGAGGAACTCCCACGCCCGGTCGCCGCGCAGCGTGACGTGCGCACCGATGGGCTGACCCTCGCGCAGTTTGAACTGGGCGATGGACTTGCGGGCCTTCGTGATCTGCGGCTTCTGACCGGTGATCTTGGTGAGGTCGGCGACCGCACCGTCGATGATCTTGCCGTCGCGCGCGGCCTCGCCGACACCAGTGTTCACGACGACCTTCACGAGGCCGGGGATCTGGTGCACGTTGGCGTAGCCGAACTGCTCCTTG
>WRIF01000131.1 GCA_009782865.1 Promicromonosporaceae bacterium | reverse complement strand
GGCACCCGCCGCTACTGCCCCCTCGCCACCGGCAACTACAACGACCGGACCGCCAGGGGCTACACCGACCTCGGCCTCCTCACCGCCGATCCCGATTTCGGCTCCGACATCTCGGCCTTCTTCAACGTCATCACCGGCTACAGCCTGCCGCCGGTGTGGAACTTCATCGAAATGGCCCCGATCGGCCTTCGGGCCAGGACCCTCGCCATGATCCGCCGCGAAGTCGAGAAGCACACCCCGGAGAACCCAGGCTTCATCCGCGCCAAGATGAACGCCCTCATCGATCCCCTGATCATCCGCGAACTCTATCGCGCCAGCCAGGCCGGGGTCAAGATAGACCTCGTCGTCAGGGGCATGTGCCGCCTGCGGCCGGGGATACCGGGCCTGTCGGAAACCATCGCCGTCCGTTCCATCATCGACCGCTTCCTCGAGCATACGCGCATCTTCCATTACCGCAACGGCGGAAGCGAGGAGGTCTACCTCTCGTCGGCCGACTGGATGGAGCGGAACATGGACCGGCGCCTCGAACTGCTTTTTCCGGTGAACGATCCCGATTGCCGGCGCGAGGCGTTGGCGGTTCTCGACGCCGGGTTTTCGGACAACGCCAGCGCCTGGCGGCTCATGGCGGACGGCGTGTACGCGCGCATCAAGCCCGCGCCCCACGAAGCGATATACCGCAGCCAGCAGAAGCTCTACGAACGGGCGCAGAGGGTGGATCAGAAGTCGCGCGAGGAGAGGAAACACGAGGTTTTCACCGCCCGGACAGCCGTGGCGGCCAAGCCCCGCCGCCAGAGCCGGAAGCCGTGAGAGGCGACGGATAGGCAAAATAATGATCGGCTATGTCGAAGAACATAGACTGGAGGAATAGTCATGACGCAGCTTAAGCGATACGTCGCCCTGGATCTCGGGGCGGAGAGCGGAAGGGCCATCGCCGCGTCCTTCGACGGAAAGGTGATGGAATTGGAGGTGCTGCACCGTTTCGCCACCCATTCCACCGCTATGCTCGGGACGCTTTACTGGGATTTCCCTTCCTTCATGCGCGAAATAAAGTTCGGCCTTTCCGCTTATACCGCCAAGTACGGCGCCAAGCTGTCCGGCATAGCATGCGATGCGTGGGGCGTGGATTTCGGCCTTCTCGACAAGACCGGCCACCTGCTTTCCAATCCCGTCCACTACCGCGACGCCCGCACCAAGGGCATGGCGGAAAAACTGCACGCCATCATCCCCAGCCGGACGCTTTACCAGCGCACCGGCATCCAGATCATGGAAATCAACACCATATACCAGCTTTACTCCATGGTGCGCGCCAACAGCCCGCTCCTGGACAAGGCGGTGTCCATGCTGCTGATCGCCGACCTCATCTCCTACTTCCTTTCCGGCACGCCCGCCCAGGAATACACCCTCGCCACCACTTCCGAAATGTACGATGCGGAGAAGCGCGACTGGTCGCGGGACACGTTGCTTTCCGCCAAGATACCGCCCGTCATGATGCCGGAAATCGTCGCGCCCGGCACAGTGGTCGGGCCGCTTCTGGACGCCGTCGCCGCCGAGTGCGGCCTGTCCCCGACCCCCGTCATCGCCCCCGGCAGCCACGACACCGCCAGCGCCGTGGTGGGCGCGCCGCTTCGGGCGGGCTCGGCCTACATCTCCTCGGGCACCTGGTCACTGGTTGGCGTCGAACTAGACGCCCCCATCCTGTCCGCGGCCGCCCGCGAGGCCGGCTTCACCAACGAACTCGGCGCGGACGGCACGGTGCGCTTCCTGAAGAACGTGGCAGGCCTGTGGGTGTTTGACGAGTGCCGCCGCCAGTGGGAGCGGGAGGGAACTCCGCAGCCGCTGGCCGAACTGCTGGCCCAGACCGCCGCTCAACCGCCAAGCGCCCGGGTGATCGACCTCAACGGGCCGCAGTTCCTCCCGCCCGGGGACATGCCCGCCCGTGTGCGAGAGGCGGCCAGGGCCGAGGGCCTCGCCGCCGATCACCCCGCCCAGGCCGCTCGCCTGGTGCTCGACTCCCTCGCCCACGCCTACGCCGCAGCCATTCGGCAGGCCGGCGCCCTGACGGGCAGCCCGATTCGTGAGGTCGTCGTGGTCGGCGGCGGTTCGCAAAACCGGCTGCTCAACCACCTCACCGCGGCGGCCACCGGCCTGCCCGTCGTCGCCGGCCCCGTCGAGGCCGCCGCGCTCGGCAATGTGCTCATCCAGGCCCGCGCCGTCGGCGGAGGTGGCCAAACCCTGACCGAACTGCGCTCCCTGACCACCCCCAACCCGTCCCAGAGATAAGGCCCAGCCATGATCACCGACCGCAACCCTGTTGACCTCAATGCCGTGCTCACCGAGATGGGCGAGGCAGGCCTGCGCCTGAACGCCATCAATGCCTGCGAGGCCAATGCCGGCAACATCTCCGTCACCGTGCCCTATACCGAGCAGGTTGTGGACCTCTTCCCCGAGGTTGAGCCCTACGAGCTGCCCACCGAGGTGTCTGCCCTGGCGGGCCGCATCGTGCTGATCTCGGGATCTGGCCAGCGCCTGCGCGAGATCGCCGCCGACCCCCGCGCCGTCGTCGGCGCCATCGTCATCGCCCCCGACGGCCTGTCCGCCGTCCACCGCTACGCGCCGCAGCGCGCCTTCGCGCGCCCCACCTCGGAGGCCAACTCCCACCTGGCCGTCCACCGCGACCACCTGGCCCGCGCCGCAGGCCACGTCCCGGTACATGCCGTGGTGCACGCCCACGCCCCCCACACCACCCAACTCACCCACCGCGGCGCCAGGAACACGGTCGAGTTCTCCCGCCAGATCATGCGGTGGGAGCCAGAGATTGTGGTGTGGGTGCCCGGCGGCATCGGCTTCCTGCCGTTCGAGGTGCCCGGCTCCAAGGCCTTGGAGGTGGGGACGGTGGCCGCGCTGCGCACGGCAGAGATAGTCGCCTGGGCCAAGCACGGCGTGATGGCCCGCTCCGCCAAGGGCCCCCTCGGGGCGGTGGACACCATCGAGTTCATCGAGACCGGCGCCCGTTTCCAGGTGACCGCCCTGCAGACCGGCGACACCGGCGGTGGCCTGACCGACGCCGAGATCGAGGCCATCATCGCCGCCTTTGGGGTTGACACGCCGATCTACTAGCACCGAGGAGTTTGTCGCCGCGCGACGGAATCCGCCAAAATGGCGCGAACTTTTCTGCCCGGGCGAGTAGACTCCCGTTTTCTGCCCGTCCCTGGGCAACCCGCAAAAAAGGAGCAACCATGAATAACTTCCGCACCAAGGCCCTCGCCCTGGTTGGTACCGCTGCCCTCTCGGTGGGCCTGCTGGCCGCCTGTGGCGGCGATGACAACGGTGGCGGCGGCGCCAGCGGCGCCGACTTCTGCGACATCCTGCTCGACATGGACGACCGCATGGCCGAGGCCGAGCGCAACGAGGACCTCGACGGCATGGTGGCTGCCATGCGCGAACTGCGCGCCGCCGCCCCCAGCAACCTGCGCGGTCACCTCGACTTCACCATCGACTTCACCCAGAACATGATCGACTCCATCGATGACCCCGACGCCATGATGGATCTCCTCATGAGCATTGATGAGGACCGCCTCATGGCGGCCGAGGACGCCATCGACGAGGCCATTGCCGAGTGTGAGGACAACTGATTCTCGGGACTCCCCGCTAATCAAATGCGACTAGGCCCTCGCCGCTCATGGAGCGGCGAGGGCCTTCGTCGTATTAGGTTGACCCTCCGGGCAACCGGCCGGAAGCCTGTCGGCCAGCGCGCCTGGAGGGTGTGTCCCAGGCACCGAGATTGTGTGTCCTAGGTGCCGAGGAACGGGTCGCCTCAGACGGGAATCCGTCGCGGCCCGGCCTGCCAGGCCTCCCAGGCGCTGGAGATGATCTCCGGCAGACCATGCCTGGCCCGCCAGCCGAACTCGCGGCCAATCAGGGAGGCGTCGCCGACGAGCAGGGCCGGATCGCCGGGGCGGCGGGGCTCGAGCCGGGTCGTCACGTCTAGCCCAGAGGCGCGGCCAATCTCATCGATCACCTCCCGGACCGAGGAGCCCGTCCCGGTTCCGACGTTGAAGGCGTCCGGTCGCGCGGCGGCCTTGCTGGGCTGCCCGCCCGTGGTTTCGAAGGCCTCAACCAGCGGTCGGTTCAGGGCCTCAGCCGCCGGGCGGTCCAGGTAGTCAAGGGCGGCGAGGTGCGCCTCGGCCAGGTCGAGCACATGAATGTAGTCGCGGATGCAGGTGCCGTCGGGGGTGGGATAGTCGTCTCCAAACAGGCGCGGCTGCTCTCCCCGCTCCAGGCGGTCAAGCACCATCGTCACCAGGTTCAGGCAGGCCGGATCGCCCAGGTCGGGCCATCCCGCGCCGGCCACATTGAAGTAGCGCAGCGCCACAAACTCACAACCCCAGGCCGCGGCGGCGGCCCGTCCGAGCCACTCGCCCACCAGCTTGGTCTGGCCGTAGGGGTTGATCGGCCGCCCCGCCATCTCCTCGGTGACCTGCGGCACATCCGGCTGTCCATACACCGCCGCCGAGGAGGAGAACACCAGGCGGCGAACCCCTGCGCCTTCCATCGCCTCCAGCAGGTTGGCCATGCCGCCAATGTTCTGTTGGTAGTACCAGGCGGGCCGGGCCACCGATTCACCCACCTGCTTGCGCGCGGCAAAATGAATCACCGCGTCCACCTGGTGCTCCTCCATCGTGGCCCGCAGCACGCCGGGCGCCTCGGCGGCCGCGACATCGAGCCTGACGAGGGGCGCTCCCCCGAGGCGTTCGGCGGTACCGGTCGAGAGGTCGTCTACGACGACGACATCGGCCCCCTGGCGTTGCAGCAGGCGCACCACATGCGCTCCGATGTATCCGGCTCCACCGGTAACGAGGACGGTCATTGCTCTTCCTTTCGGCAGATGAATCTGGGTCGCTCCTGGTTTCGAGACGGTCGCTGCGCGACCTCCTCAACCGGCGAGCGGTGAGTCGGGGTTGCTCGTGGTTCCTTCGACAGGCTCAGGACGAGGGACGTGGACTATTGTCCGCTCCTGGGCGGCCGAGTGGTGAATCTGGGCCGGACTTGGTTTCGAGGCGGTCGCTGCGCGACCTCCTCAACCGGCGGGTGGTAGGTCAGCCGCGGTCGGTCAACCGGCGGCCAAGCCGTCCCTCGTGATGACAGCCCCGGCCGGGACGGTCTGCGGGATGCCGGCATCCCGCAGGCGGGCGTCTCCCAGGGCGCGGGTATCGGCACCGAAGTTCCAGTCGCCGTCGATGGTCAGGGAGGAGGCCTCCCGCAGCGACGGGACGCCGGAGGCGAAGCGGGCGTCAAAGTCGGCTACGTTGCGGTAAGCCTTGCCCAGCCTGATCAGGGGGGCGGGGGCCTGCGCCTCCAGGCGGTACGCCTCCGTCAGCCGATACAGGTCGGAGC
>WRIF01000130.1 GCA_009782865.1 Promicromonosporaceae bacterium | reverse complement strand
CCCGTCGGCAGTGAGGAGACCGTCGGGTCGTCGGCCATCTGACCGACGTTGTCGCAATTGCGTTAGGCACCAAGCAGCGCCAGTGGCACAACCGCGACCCCGTCCTTGCGCCTATATGCGGTCTCACCGGTGGTGACGATGACCTTGTCCGCGAGCCGATCGCCAATCTTCTCCTCGAGCCAGTTGAGGTGTCGCACATCGCGATCCGACACGGTAGCCGCAAGCTTCACCTCCAGGGCGACGACCTGCCTGTCTTCCCCCTCGACAATGATGTCGACTTCTCGCCCCGGGCTAGACCTGTCTCCGCGGGTCCGAAGATGACCGGTGGTCGCGTTGGCACTCTCAGCATAGACGCGAACGCTCTGCACGGTCAGCGATTCAAACAAGGCACCCAACCAGGTGTCAGGGCCGCTGCCCGGGCACGTGCCCTCTCCGCGCAAGAGCGCGGGGCGGCTCACCCCAACGAGGCGCGCCGCCAATGCTGGATCTACCAGATGATGCTTCGGCGCTGCGGTCAGTCTCTTTAGGGGGTTGAAGACCGGAATCCAGGCAGGCAATGGGTCCAGAATGAAGAGTCTTGTCAAATGTTCTCGGTAGATGTCTACGGTCGCCCTGCTCACCTTGTCGCCATCGCCGGCCGTGGCTGCATCAAGGATGTTGGAGTAGGAGGCATCGCCTGCCGTAGCGGCCGCGTAGGCAGTGAGCCAGGCCCGAAGTGCCATGGGTCGGCGAACTTCAACACCGTTCTCGGGCAGGTCTCGCTCAACTATCCGAGCTGCGTAACTATCGAGTTGGGCGTTTCGCGCTCGGTTGGGCAACTGGCGAATGCCAGGGAACCCCGAACGCAGGATCTCATCTACATAGCCAGCCAGACCGACGGCGGCCCTACCGGTGATGCGCGGCCGAGAACCCGACAGCAACTGAGTAAGCGACACTGTTGGCTCCGCGATCCCTCGTTCCGCGATCGACTCGGGTCGCATTCGCAGGCTCACGATCCTCCCTGCGCCCGAGTGAATGCGAGCGTCCGTCGGCGCTCCAGCCGATCCGGCCAGCAGGAACCTGCCACCAGTGGCGTCACGGTCCACCGCGCGCTTGACGGTATCCCAGGTCTCCGGAACGAGCTGCCACTCATCAATCAGGACCGGAGGGGCTGCCTCGACCACCTGCTCGACATCGGCCCGCAACGTCTCTCGCCAGTTCACGACGCTCAGGTCAAAGCTTGAGTTGGCACGCTCGCTCGCAGTGGCGGTCTTGCCTACCCCCTTAGCTCCGTCCAGCGAGATCGCCGCCAAGTGGGGGAACAGTTCGTCGAGGGTGTCGTCGATGATGCGCCGCCTGTACGCCATGCTCCAAAGCATACCTGCGACAGCGAGATATCACGCATTTTGTCGGCTTCCTATCATGCAAATTGGCGGGTACCTAGCAGGAAGATAGTCAACTCCCCATCGGCGGGCCTGCCAGACCTCCTTCGCGATGAAGCGTCAGCCTGCGTCGAGGCGACTCGGCGCGTCCACCAGCGGACCTGCGCGGGAAGTCGAGCCCCAGTTCGCGGGCCGCCACCCGGGCACCCTCCCGCGCGCCGCTAGAGTTGCGGCATGGACAAGTTCGGCGTGCTCAAGACCGTGTTTGGGTACGACGGCTTCCGCGGAGACCAGGCCGAGATCATCGACACCCTGGTGGCCGGCGATGACGCCCTGGTGTTGATGCCGACCGGCGGCGGCAAGTCGCTGTGCTATCAAATCCCGGCCCTACTCAGGCGGGGAACCGGCGTGGTCGTCTCGCCCCTGATCGCGCTCATGCAGGACCAGGTCGATGCGATGACCGCCCTTGGGGTGCGGGCGGCCTTCCTCAACTCCACCCTCACGCCCGACGAACGCGGCGCCGTGATAGCCCGCCTGCGGGCCGGAGAGCTCGACCTGCTCTACGTCGCCCCGGAGGGGCTGCTGACGCCGGCGACCATTGCGCTGCTGGACGAGGCGCATCGGGACGGCGGGATCGCGCTGTTTGCCATCGACGAGGCGCACTGCGTCTCGCAGTGGGGGCACGATTTTAGGCCCGACTACCTGGGCCTCAACCTGCTCGGGGAGCGGTACGCAGACGTGCCGCGGGTGGCGTTGACGGCGACGGCCACGGCCGCAACCAGGGCCGACATCGTGACGCGGCTGGGCTTGGACCGTGCGCGCGTCTTCGTGGAATCATTCGATCGGCCGAACATTCAGTACCGAATCGTCCCGAAGGCCAGCCCCGACCAGCAGCTGCTCCGCCTGCTGCGCCAGGAGCATCCTGGAGAGGCGGGCATCGTCTACTGCCTATCGCGGGCCTCGACCGAGAAGGTCGCGCAGATGCTCAGCGCAAACGGGATCGACGCGCTGCCCTATCACGCGGGCCTACCGGCCGAGGTACGGTCCGCGCACCAGGGCCGCTTCCTCCGGGAGGACGGCCTGGTGATGGTGGCGACCATCGCGTTCGGGATGGGCATTGACAAGCCCGACGTCAGGTTTGTCGCCCACCTCGACCTGCCCAAGTCGGTCGAGGGCTACTACCAAGAAACCGGCCGCGCCGGGCGCGACGGCCAACCGGCCACCGCGTGGCTGGCCTACGGGCTGGCCGAGGTGGTCCAACAACGACGGCTGATCGAGCTGTCCGACGGCGACGAGGCCCACAAACGCAACCTGGCAACCCATCTGAACGCCATGCTCGCCCTCTGTGAGGCCGTGGAGTGTCGCCGGGTTCAGTTGCTGGCCTACTTCGGCGAAGCGTCGAGGCCCTGCGGCAACTGTGACACGTGCCTGACACCGCCCGAGACCTTCGACGGGACGGTATCCGCGCAGCAGGCACTGTCGGCGGTGTGGCGACTGGCCCATGAGCGCGGTCAAACCTTCGGGGCGGGGCAAATCATCGACATCCTGCGCGGCAAGACCACCGAGAAGGTGCTCCGCTTCCGCCACCAGCAGCTCTCGGTGTTTGGAGTAGGGGCCGAACTGACGGAACCAGCCTGGCGGGCGGTGATCCGGCAGCTGCTGGCCATGGGACTGTTGTCTGTCACCCCGGAACACTCGACGCTGGTGCTCACCGACGCGGCCGGCGAGGTATTGCGCGGCCAGCGGCAGGTTCCGCTGCGCCGTGACGTCGTCGCCAAGGCGTCCGCCAACAAGACCGGCCGCGCCCGCACCGCGGCGTCGACCACCGAGGCACTACCACCTGCCGACCAGTCACTGTTTGAGACGCTGCGCACCTGGCGGGCAGCCGAGGCCAAGGCCCAAGGAAAGCCGGCCTATATCGTGTTCAGCGACGCGACCCTCCGCGCGATCGCCACCACCCGCCCGGCGTCCACCTCCGAACTGGGAGAAGTCAGCGGCGTGGGTACCGTCAAACTGGAGCGGTACGGGGCGGCCGTGCTCGCGCTCACTGCCCCATAGCCGTCCGCGGGCGGGCGGACCACCACGCCATCGCGAACCGCGCTAGGCTGATGGCATGGCTAAAGAGCACCCCCACCTCGACGGCGCGAGTGTCCCCGAGCTGAGGCAGCTCGTGCTCGACCACGCCGAAAACGTGCGTGAAACATACATCGCCCTCCACGAACTCATCGTCGACACCCTGCCAGACGTGCGCTGGTCCGTGGACACCGTCGACGCGGGCATCGGGTACGGCGCCCACCAGTTTGGCTACAACGGCTGGGGAATGGCCGCCGTCGAGCCGCACTCACGCTGGGTCAACCTGCAACTGCTCGCGGGCGCCCGCCTCCCCGACCCCGCCGACATCCTCGTAGGCACCGCGGCGGCCATGCGGCACGTCAAACTGCATAACCCCGGCGACGTCGTCGTCCATGGGCAGGCCCTGCGCGAGCTGCTCACTGCCGCCTCGGTCCTGAACCAGCCGCGCCCCTGACCGACGCCCGGGATCAGGCAGACCGCACGACAGGCTTGACCGCGAGATAGGCCCCGCGCCCGGAAACTAAAGGTACTGGCCGGTGGCGGCGTCGTCATCCTCGGCATGCGCCACCCCGTGCACGTCGCGCTCGCGCAACAAGACGTAGTCGGTGTTGCCAATCTCCACCTCGGCGCGATCCTCGGGATCGAACAAGACCCGGTCACCGACCGCCACCTGCCGGACGTGCTCCCCCTTGGCCACCACCTTCGCCCAGGCCAGGCGCTTCGGCCCGACGGCGGTGGCCGGAATGACCAGCCCCTCGGCCGAGCGGCGCTCGCTGCCGTCCACCTCGGGATCGACCAGGAGCCGGTCGAACAACATGCGAACCGGAATGGATGGCGTCTGGGTGGCGTTACTCACGGGGGCAACGTTAGTCGATGCGCCAGCATCCCCTGGCGCCCTAGTCTTCGGCATAGACTGGCAACCCCACGCGCGAGTGGCGAAATTGGCAGACGCGCAGGATTTAGGTTCCTGTGTCCTCGGACGTGCGGGTTCAAGTCCCGCCTCGCGCACCGATCTCCTCAACCTCGGCCGCTCGAGTTTGGGCTCTCCGACCAACTGGAACAGCCTCCGCGAGCAGGGCCGCGCGCGTCACCGGTGCGCGCGGCCGGGCGGCGGGTGGGGGCCGCGCGTGGCAAGATCATCCCCGTGAGCATGCACGGCGAACTCCCCCGGCCCGACGACTGGCCGAACGAGCCCTGGCGGAACTCCCCCCAGCCCAACTCCGGCGGCTGGATGGGGCCCGCCGAACTCGACGCGATCCGTCACCAGGTACCGCTGGTCTACGTCGACGCCATCCCCGTCCGCACCGACAACTCCGGCGATGTCACCGCCGTCGGCCTGCTGCTGCGCATGGGCGAGCGCGGGCTCACCCGCTCCATCGTCTCGGGCCGTGTGCTCTACCACGAGCGCGTCCGCGACGCCCTGCTGCGCCACATCGAAAAGGATCTTGGCCCCGTGGCCCTCCCCCAGATCCCGGCCTCCCCTCAGCCGTTCACCGTCGCCGAATACCTGCCCACCCCCGGGATCACGCCGTTCCACGACCCCCGCCAACATGCCGTCTCGCTGGCGTACGTGGTCCCCGTCACCGGCGACTGCCAGCCCCAGCAGGATGCCCTAGAGATCGCCTGGCTCACCCCCGAGGAGGCGTGCGGCGACGCCGCGGCCGCCGAGTTTGTGGGCGGGCAGGGCGCCCTGGTCCGCCAGGCCATGGCCTGGATCGGACGATTCGGCTAAGGGCGCCGCTTCAGGGCCCTGCCAAGGCCCCTAAAGCTCCAGCGTCGGCCAGTGCGCCAGGTCGGCGCGCATCCTGCGGTCATGCGTCGCGACGACGACGGCGGCGGCCGTCACCTCCAGCGCCTGCGTCAACTGGTCAACCAGGTCGATCGAGAGGTGATTGGTCGGCTCATCCAACACCAACAGGTGGGGGCGCACCATGAGCACGCGCGCCAGCTCGAACCGGCG
>WRIF01000129.1 GCA_009782865.1 Promicromonosporaceae bacterium | reverse complement strand
CCGGCCTTCTTCCCCTTGGCGTCTAGGACGGTGACGGTCTGGTTAGCCATGTGGATCACGCACCCTTCTTGACGGCGGTCTTCACCACAACGACGCCACCCTTGGGGCCGGGGACGGCGCCCTTGACGAGCAGCAGGCCGCGGTCGGTGTCGACGGCGTGGATGGTCAGGTTCTGGGTGGTCTGACGGGCGTGGCCCATGCGACCGGCCATCTTCTGGCCCTTGAACACGCGACCGGGCGTGGCCGAGGCGCCGATGGAGCCGGGCTTGCGGTGGTTGCGGTGGGCACCGTGCGAGGCGGCGACACCGGCGAAGCCGTGCCGCTTCATCACACCGGCCAGGCCCTTGCCCTTGGTGGTGCCGACGATATCGACGATCGAGCCGGCCTCGAAGGCGGCGGCGGTGATCTCTTGGCCCACGGCGAAGGTGCCGGCGTCCTCGGTGCGGATTTCGGCCACGTAGCGGCGGGGGGTGACCCCGGCCTTCTCGAAGTGGCCCTTGAGCGGCTTGGTGACCTTGCGGGGGTCGATCTGGCCGGTGGCGAGCTGCACGGCGGCGTAGCCGTCGGTCTCGGCGTCACGGACCTGGGTGACCACGTTGGTGTCCACGGCCACGACCGTGACCGGCACCAGGCGGCCGCCTTCGTCCCACAGCTGCGTCATGCCGAGCTTGGTGCCCAGCACAGCCGTAACGTTCTTGAGTTGGTTAGCCATCTTGATCTTCTCCTGTTTCCCTAGAGCTTGATCTCGATGTTCACGTCGGCCGGCAGGTCGAGTCGCATGAGCGAGTCAACGGCCTTGGGCGTGGGGTCGATGATGTCGATTAGCCGCTTGTGCGTGCGCATCTCAAAGTGCTCACGGCTGTCCTTGTACTTGTGGGGCGACCGGATCACGACGAAGACGTTCTTCTCCGTCGGGAGCGGCACGGGACCCACGACAGTGGCCCCGGCGCGGGTGACCGTGTCTACGATCTTGCGCGCCGAGCTGTCGATGACCTCGTGGTCATAGGACTTCAGCCGGATGCGGATCTTTTGTCCCGCCATGGCGTTTGTCTGCTCTCTACTAGAACCGCTTGCTGTCCGACCCCCGTGCTCGGGCGTGTCGCGCCTTGCGACCCGCTCGAAGTTTCGCTCGAGGGTGTGTGTGACCAACTGGTTAGGCCGATCACGACGATTGTCGGGGCCTGTCGAACGGTGTCTCCACCTGGGCGCTGGCTTTCCAGTGTCGAAATCGCGCTACCGCTTGGGAGCCCGCTACCGGGCTCGCTTGGCGCGGCACGGGGTCTATCAACCCGGCGGGCCGCGGTGGGACACACTATTTCGACACAGTAAAGATCACGCCCATGACAGGCAACCCGGGTATCCTGCCACACCCTCCCGCTCCGGGCCAAATCGGCCCTCCCGCCAGCGGAGATCCCTCCCGCCGGTTGAGGAGGCTGCGCCCCACAGCCGTCTCGAAACAAGGCCCCGCGCTGGTCGAGGGCCCCTTGGTTTCGAGACGCGCGCTACGCGCGCCCTCAACCAGCGGTACTCCGACCCAGGTCAACGCGGTACTAGTTCGTCGGGCAGGCGGGCAAGGCGTCCGTGTCGCCGGCGCCGATGGCGGTGATGGCAGCGAGCGCCTCCTTGAGGGTGGACACCGCGACCACCTGCAGCCCGGCGGGCACCGGGGAGGCGGCGTCGCAGTTGCTCAGGGGCAGGAGGAAGAACGTGGCGCCGTCGCGGGCCGAGCCGGCCAGCTTCTGGGGAATGCCGCCGACGGGTCCGACCGTGCCGTCCACGTCGATGGTGCCGGTCCCGGCGACAACCACGCCGCCGAGCAGGTCCGCCGGGGTCATCAGGTCGATGATCGCCAGGGCGAAGACCATGCCCGCCGACGGCCCACCAATGCCGTCGATCTGAATCTCGATGTCCACGGGGAAGTCGAACTCCGACCCCAGCCAGATGCCGAGGGCCGCGCGCTGCCGGCCGTCGGCGGTCAGGCCCTCGCCGGTGCCCTGGGTGAGTTCCAGGTACTCCCCCGCCCGCTCCACTCCCAGGGTTACGGTGTCGCCGGGCGTGATCTCGGCGAGCATCTCCAGCAGCCCGCGATACTCGACGATCTCCTGTCCGTTGAGCGAGCGCAGCACGTCGCCATCTTCGACCACGCCGAAGGCCGGGGAGTCCTCGACCAGGCCGGCGACGGTCAGCCTGACCGGCACCACGAAGCCGAGTTCGGTAAGGGCCGCGACGGTGGCCTGCTGCTGGGAGGTGAGCATCTGTTGGGCGCTGATCGCCCGCTGCTCTTCGGAGGTCAGCGGCCGGGGGAACATCGCCTCGCGCGGCTGCACGGTGCTTCCGGGCGCCACCCAGGCACGCAGGACCTCAAGGGAGAAGGTGGCGGAGACGGGGCCCCCGCCGATCGAGGCGGTGGTCAGGCGCAGCTGGCCGGAGGCGGGGTAGGTCGGGGCGTCGAGCACCTGCACCAGGGGCGTACCGGCGATCTCTCCCAGCGTGTCGGCGGTGGGCCCGGGGCTGCGCACGGCAAAGCCGGTGGGGGCCACCAGCGCGGCCCCCGTCAGGACGAGGGTGGTGATCAACGATCCGATGAGAATCCCCGAGCGCTTTGAAGCCATCGGACAATTATCCCCCACGCGCCTCGTGCGCGTCGTGCAGGATGGGACCGGTCGGTCGACGGGGCGCGACGGGCCGCGATACGTTAGGGCCATGAGTGACCCCGCCAACGCCAACCACCCAGAGGATCGCGAACGCCAGGTGCGCGAGCTGCTCTCGTCGATGTTCGGCGAGCGCGTCGACGAGGTGATGGCGCAGATGCGTTCGGCCGGGGTCGATCCGGCCTCCATGCTGGGCGACGGCCCCCTGCCCACCACCTTGCAGATGCAGGCGGCGATGCGGCAGTTCCAGCAGATCATGGTGGGCGCCGGCGAAGGGCCGGTGAACGCGCAGCTGGCCGAGAACGTCGCCCGGCAGACCGCCGTGATGGGCGGCGATCCGGCGGTCACCGGAGCACAGGACAAGGAGGTGGCCGAGGCGATGTCGATTGCCGAGCTGTGGCTGGACGCCGTCACCAACTACCTCCCGTGTGACGGCCCGGCCCGGGCGTGGAGCCGCTCGCAGTGGGTCGAGGCGACGCTGCCGGCCTGGCACGCCCTGGTGGCGCCGGTGGCGGCCTCCATGTCGGAGGCGATGGCCAGCGTGCTGGCCGGCGAGGATCGCGACGGCGAGTCCTCGCTGGCGGATGGCGACCCGCTAAAGGACATCGAGGCCGGGCTGCTGCAATCCGGGGACTTGGAGGGGTTCAAGCGGCTGAACGAGGACCTGGCCAGCCCCTCCTCGGTAGGCTCCCCCTCCCTGCCGGGCATGGACCTCCTCGGGCTGGGTAACCTCTCCCCCGTGGGGCTGATGCGCCGCCTCGGCGCGGCGGCCTTTGGCATGCAGGTGGGGCAGGCGGCGGGCAACCTGAGCCGGGAGGTGTTCGGCACCACCGACCTGGGCCTGCCCCTCCTGGAGAGCCCCGGCACCGCGCTGCTGCCCGCCAACATCGCGGCGTTCGCGCGGGGCCTGGACACCCCCCTGCCCGAGGTGCGGCTGTACCTGGCGGTGCGGGAGGCGGCCCACGCCCGCCTGTTCACCCATGTGCCGTGGCTGCGCAGGCACCTGCTGTCCCTGGTGGAGCAGTACGCCTCCGGGATCGACATCAACCACGAGGCGCTCGGTGACCAGATGCGGGGGGTGGATTCCTCCGATCCGTCGGCCCTGCACCGCGCCCTGTCGGGCGGCGGCCTCTTCAACCTGACGCAGACCCCCCAGCAGCAGGCCACGCTGCTGCGCCTGGAGACGGCGCTGGCCCTCGTCGAGGGTTGGGTGGATGAGGTCTCCGCCCAGGCGGCCCTGCCGCACCTGCCCAACTCGGTGCCGCTGCGCGAGATGCTGCGGCGACGGCGCGCCTCGGGCGGGCCCGCCGAGCGCACGTTTGCCAACCTGGTGGGGCTCGAACTGCGGCCACGGCGCTCCCGCGACGCGGCAACGCTGTTCACCCACGTCTACATCTCCGGTGGGGTGGAGGCGCGCGATGCCGTGTGGAGCCACCCCGACCTGCTGCCCGAGCCGGCCGACCTGGACGATCCCGCCGGCTACCTGGCCCGCCGGGAGGCCCGCCGCCTCGCCGACACCGAGATCGATCAGGCCCTGGAGCGGTTGCTCTCCGGCGACGCCTAGCAAGCGGCGCTCCCCGTAGCCGGCCTGGAAGCGGGAGGCGAACTTCCGCCAGCGGGCCACGGAATCTGTGCTGCGGTCTCCGTCGGCGAGCAGCGAGTGCAGAAAACACACCAGGTCAAACACTCGGGCGTTGACCTGGGCGGTGTCGAAGCCGTAGTAGGTGTTCTTGGCCGTAATGAAGACGTTGGTGTCAAGCAGGTACCCGGCTACACCCCCAACTTCTCGGCATAGGTGTCCAACATGTTGGCGCTGCTGAAGCCAAGCAGGCCCAGCGCATCAGTGTAGGAGGTGTTGCCCTCGTAGGTGTCGGTAATGATCGCGCGGGCAAAGCGGGCGCTGGTGCGGAACTTCTGGTTGTTCCAATGGTTCCCACCAGAATGCTTCGGCGCCTCGTCAAGAATCTGCATGAGCCGGGCACGCTCATCCTGGTGGCGTCCCTCGAACCCGTCGCGCGGGATCAGACCCAGGGAGCGCAGGCGGGCCAGAATCGTCAGTGTGCTGGCGTGGTACCGGCGAGACAGGGCATCGAGCGCCGCGGTGGTGATCGCGCCTCGCGGGGCGTTCTCACGCAGATCATCGGAGGGAACCAGCACCTCGGCGGCGAAGGCGTTGCACCACCGTTCGGCCTCGTTCGGGGGTGTAGCCGTGAGGGACCATTCGCTGACGCCCGACTCGCGGCGCAGGATGTGACCCAACTCGTGGAAGAAGGTGAACAACTGCGCGCCCTTGGAGTCCTTGGCGTTTACGAAGATTAACGGGGCGTAGTCGTCAGTTAGGGAGAATCCTCGGAACTCTTCGTTGTCTAGCGGTCGGTGTGTGTTGCTGCCCACGATCCCGGCGAAGATCGCCATCCCACCAAGGTGCTCGAACCTGTCTCGCAACAGGTTCCGGGCACCGTCACGTGTCATCTTCTGCCGCGCGGACACCTCAAACCCGAAGGCGGCCCGCGCCCACTGCGCCGCCTCCTCAGGTGTCTGGTCCCTAGCGCTGCCTACTAGCGCTACGGCCTCGACGCCAACCCGGGTGGCGTAGTCACGAAACCAGTTCTGCCTCCGCTGGCCAGTGATGGGCGAAGGCCACTCCGTCGAGGAATCCCCGCGCCTTTTCCAGGTGCGGGTAGGGTGCCAGCTCGGCCCAAAAGGCGGGGCCGTGCCCGGAGACCAGTAGGTGGGCCAGCTCGTGCAGGAGCACGTAG
>WRIF01000128.1 GCA_009782865.1 Promicromonosporaceae bacterium | reverse complement strand
CAGAGTCATAGACGCCTCGACCGCGCACCGAACTGCCGAAGGCTGGGCCTACGGCTTCCCGGAACTCTCCCGGGGGCATTTTGAAGCCTGCGCCCTGTCCGGCAGAGTCGCCAATCCCGGCTGTCACGCAGCGGGTTTCATCGCGCTCATATTTCCGCTTGTACGGGCCGTCACGGCCCTGCTCGACGGCCAGGCGGCGCCCCCGGCGTCACCGACCGGCCGGGAGGCACGATGAATCGGGCGGGCAAAGCCACTCAACCACCTGCGGGAGGCCGCGCGGTGACCTTCGACGCCCTGGTGATCCTGGGCTTTGGCGGCCCGGAGGGGCCCGACGACGTCTGGCCGTTCCTGGAGAGGGTGGCGGCCGGGCGTCGCATCCCCCGCGAGCGCCTGGCGGGGGTGGCCGAGCACTACCTGTCCTTTGGTGGGGTCTCCCCCGTGAACGCCCAGACCCGCGCCCTGCGCGACGCCCTCGCCGGTCGGTTGCGGGAGCGCGGCCTTGGGCTGCCGGTGGTGGTTGCCAACCGCAACTCTGCCCCCCTGGTGCCGGACGTGCTCGCCGGCCTGGCGGCCGGCGGGGCGAGCCGGGCGCTGGTGTTGGCCACCACGCCGTTTGCCTCCTACTCCTCCTGCCGGCAGTACCGCGAGGACCTGGCGGCCGGGGCGGTGGCCGGCCTGGAGCCGGTGAAGGTGCCGCCGTTTCCCGACCTGCCGGGGCTGGAACGAGCGTTCGTGGAGAACGTCGCCGCCCAACTGCGGGGGCCGGGCGGCGCCACGCGGGTGCTGTTCTGCACCCACTCAATCCCGCTGAGCATGGACGCCTCCGCCGGGCCGCACGGCGGGGCCTACCAGGCGCAGCAGCGCGACCTGGCCGCCCGCGTGATCGCGGGGGCCGCCGCCGCAGCCGGGTGCCAGGTGCCCGCCTGGGACTTGGTCTATCAGTCGCGCTCGGGGCCGCCACAGGTGCCGTGGCTAGAACCAGACGTGTCCGTGGCCTTGGCGGAGGCCGCCGCGCAGGGGTTTGGTCGCGTGATCGTGGTGCCGATCGGGTTCCTGACCGACCACATGGAGGTCGTCTGGGACCTGGACACCGAGGCCGCCGCCTCCGCCGCAGCCCTGGGACTGGACTATGTGCGGGTGGCCACCCCCGGCGCCTCGCCGGCGTTTCTCGACTCCCTGACCGACCTGCTGTCCCGCTGGCTCACCGAGCCACTGCGCCCCGCCGAAGCGGGCGAACCTTGCGCCGGAGGCTGCTGCCTGGGCAGCGGCGAGCCGGGGACAGACGCCCCACCCGTCGTGGAGCCGACGCTGCTCGCCTCCACCCCCACTGTCGACGCGCCCACGGCCTTCTCGGCCGCGGCGGCCGGGAGTTCCCCGCCGGCGCTTCTCTCCGCGCCCACCGCAACTGCGGCCAGCAATCCGCCGACCGGCGGCATGCCCCCAGCCGACCGCACCGAACTGAAGCCGTGACCACCCCCGGGCTGGGCCGCCTGCTGGCGCAGCGTCGTCCAGACCACGCCCTAGCGGCGGCGGTGACGGCGGCCGGTGGGCTGCTCGACGAGGTGGATTTTGTCATTCGCCACAACCTGCCCGCGGCCGACCTGCAAGCCCAGTGGGCACAGCTGACAGCTCGGTTCGCCCAGGCAGGTCCCCCACAGTGGGTGGTCATCACCTCGCCCCACACGGTGGCCGCGCTGCTTGGGGCCGCCATCGACCTGAGAGAACTGCTGACGAGCGGCACCCGCCTGGCAACGGTGGGCGCGGCCAGCACCGCCGCCTGCCTCGCCGTCGGCTGGCCGGTGGCCCTCCAGCCGCCGCCCCCGCTCGGTGGCGGCGCCGCGCTGGCGGCGGTCTTCCCCGCCGGCAGCGGCGAGGTGCTGATTCCCGGCGCGCTCGTCTCCGCCGGCACCCTGGAGCCCCACCTGGCCGCGCTCGGCTGGGCCGTCTCCCCGCTTCCCGTCTACGCCACCTCTCCCGCCGAGGCGTTGGGCGAGGTGACGGTCGACCGCTGGCGGGCCGGGGAGTACCAGGCCCTCCTCGCCACCTCCCCCTCGGTGGTGCGAGCCGCCGCGCAGCTGCTAGGCGTTCGGCGGGGCACATCGTCCGCCGCGGCCCGTCCCCCTGTCTCCTCGGCGGGCCGCTCGGCGGCGGAGCGAGGATCGCGGGCGACGGAAACTCCCTGCGTCGTGATCGGCCGCACCACAGAGTCCGCCGCCCGCCTGGCGGGGTTTCCCGTCGTCGTTGCCGATTCGCCCACTCCCCAGGCGATCATCGCCGCCGTCGCTACCCTTCTCCCGGAAGGTCACGGTAGGTTTCCGTCATGACCCTTTCTCCGGTCCGTCCCCGCCGCGTTCGCACCACGCCGGCCCTGCGTCGCCTAGTCTCCGAAACCCACTTCACCGCAGCCCAGCTGGTGCTGCCGGTGTTCGTGGCCGATGGCATTGCCGAGCCAACCTCGATCCCCTCAATGCCCGGCGTGCTCAGGCATACCCTCGACTCCCTGGCCGACACCTGCGCCCAGGCGGCAGAGTTGGGGCTCGGCGGCGTGATGCTGTTCGGGGTGCCCCGCGAGGCCGACAAGGACGCCACCGGCACGCAGGCGCTCAGGCAGGACGGCATTCTGAACCGGGCCCTGGCCCGGGCGTGCGCCGAGGTGGGAGACGACCTGACGATCATGGCCGACACCTGTCTGGACGAGTTCACCACCCACGGGCACTGCGGCGTACTCGCCGCGAACGGGGCGGTAGACAACGACGCGACGGTGGCGATCTACGCCCGCCAGGCCGTGGCCCAGGTGCGGGCCGGGGCGCATGTGGTGGCGCCGTCGGGCATGATGGACGGCCAGGTGGCCGCCATCCGGGCGGCGTTGGACGAGGCCGGCTTCCAAGACGTCGCAATCCTCGCGTACTCCGCCAAGTACGCCTCGGCCTTCTACGGCCCGTTCCGCGACGCCGTCGGCTCCAGCCTCCAGGGCGACCGGCGCACCTACCAGCTCGACCCGGCCAACCGGCGCGAGGGCTGGCGAGAGGCCGCGCTCGACGTGGCCGAGGGCGCCGACCTGGTGATGGTCAAGCCGGCGGGCTACTACCTGGACGTGGTCGCAGACGTGGCGGCACGCAGTTCGGTACCGGTCGCCGCCTACCAGGTCTCAGGGGAGTACGCGGCCATCGCGGCCGCGGCGGCAAACGGCTGGCTCGACGGCGCCGCGGCGCTGCACGAGTCGGTGCTTTCCATCGTGCGGGCGGGCGCCGACATCGTCCTGACCTATGGCGCCCTCGACCTGGCGGCGCAGCGAGCACAGGGAGCGGCACAGTGAGCCCAAGGGCCTTCCTGCCGGACCACAATTCGGTGGCCTTCGCCGCCGCTCGCCGGGTGATGCCCGGCGGGGTGTCGTCGCCAGTCCGGGCGTTCGGAGCGGTGGGCGGATCACCGGTCTTCGCCGCCAGCGCGCGCGGGGCGTACGTGACCGGCGTCGACGGCCGGGAGTACCTGGACCTGGTGGGCTCGTGGGGGCCAGCCCTGCTGGGGCACGCCGAGCCGGGAGTGGTCGCCGTCGTGCAGCGGGCGGCCGAACGGGGACTCTCCTTCGGGGCGCCCACCGCTGGCGAGACCGCCCTGGCCGAGGCGATCCGCATGCGCCTGGGCGCCGAGGCGGTAGACAAGGTGCGTTTCACTTCGACCGGCACCGAGGCGACCATGACCGCCATCCGGCTGGCGCGCGGAGTGACCGGGCGCGACGTGATCGTGAAGTTCTCGGGCTGTTACCACGGACACAGCGACGCGCTGCTGGCCGAGGCCGGCTCGGGCGTGGCCACCGGCGGGCTGCCCGCCTCGGCGGGCGTCACCGCCGGCGCCACCCACGACACCCTGGTGCTGCCCTACAACGACCTCGCCGCCGTTGAGGCGGCCTTCGCCACCCGGGGCGCGGAGATCGCCGCCGTCATCACCGAACCCGCGGCGGCCAACATGGGCGTGGTCCCGCCAGAGCCCGGTTGGAACGAGGCCCTCCGGCGGCTGACGCGCGAACACGGCGCCCTGCTGATCTACGACGAGGTGCTCACCGGCTTCCGCGTCTCCCCCACCGGCTGGTGGGGTCTGGACGGCCAGCCCGACGGCTGGGCTCCGGACCTGTTCACCTTCGGCAAGGTGATCGGCGGCGGCATGCCGCTGGCCGCCCTGGCCGGACGCAGCGCGGTGATGGATCACCTGGCCCCGCTCGGCCCGGTCTACCAGGCGGGGACCCTCTCCGGGAACCCGCTGTCGGTGGCGGCGGGCCTGGCGACCCTGGAGCGCGCCGACCAGGACGTCTACCGCTCCATCGACGCCTTTTCCCAAGAGGCGAGCTCCCTCGCCTCCCAGCACCTAACCGCCGCAGGCATCCCCCACCGCCTGCAGCGGGCGGGCTCGCTGCTGTCGGTGTTCTGGGGGCAGGCCGCCTCGTCGTCGCCGGTCACCGACTACGCCGCCGCCCGCCGACAGGACACCGCCCTGTTCGCCCGGTTCTTCCACGCGATGCTGGAGGCGGGCGTGCTGCTGCCGCCGTCGGCCTTCGAGGCGTGGTTCTTCTCGGCCGCCCACGGCCCGGCCGAACTCGAACGCCTCGATGCGGCGTTGACCCGGATCAGAAATACCTTGGACGCAGGGAGCCGCCCCTACCTAAACTGACCCAATGACCGCAGTCGTTCGTCCGCTGAAACCGGTCGAGTTCGGGCTCTTGCGCGAGTTCACCCACCTGGCCATTCACGTGTCCGACAGTGAGGGCCAACCGCCCATCTCCCTGGTCGACGACGAACCACTACTTCGCCAATACTGGGATGGCTTCGGCAACCAGGCTGGTGATGTAGCCGTCGCCGCCGAGATGGACGGCCTCGTCGTCGGCGTCGCCTGGTCGCGACTGCTCATTGACCCGCGCGGATACGGCAACCTCGACACCGAGACCCCCGAGCTGGCGATCTCGGTCCGGCCTGAGTTTCGCGGGCGAGGTCTCGGTGGGCAACTGCTCGCCGCCCTGCTACAAGCGCTCGGTGCCGCTGGCTGGCCTCGCCTATCGTTGTCCGTCGACAAGCGCAACCCGGCAATGAACCTGTACCGGCGGGCAGGCTTCCGGAAGGTAGCGGAGCAGGACGACGATTACCATATGGTTGCTGCCCCCCCCAGGCCACCATGATCAGGCTCGACACGATGCTGGAAAACACCCGAGCCCAGCATGTCTACGAACTACTCGGCCTAGAACGCGAGGGTGTGGACCACGACTCCTGGACCAGTCCGGCCGGCATCAGCCACTCCACCGTCAACTACACGATAACCCCACAACAATGGGCGGCCGGAAGACCCACACCTCGCTAAGGCACCCGAACGCCGGGCGACGTCGTCGTCCACGAACCGGCTCTGCGGGCCCTGCTGCTAGCCGCCGCCAACCTGTTCCAATCGTCT
>WRIF01000127.1 GCA_009782865.1 Promicromonosporaceae bacterium | reverse complement strand
GGCGGAGATGCGGGTCTCATCGAGGGCCGGCAGGCGGTGAAAGCCGGGGGCAAACTGGGAGATGTCGGCGGCGTGGTGATGTTGCAGGTGCAGCAGGTAGGCATCGTCCGGCGAGACCTCCACCACCTGGTAGGTGGCCTCATCATGCTGGGTGCGGTAGAGGCGCAGCAACCAGAATGCATTGATCACCACGATGGCGGCGTTCATGGCGACGAAGGGCCAGATTCCCAGGATGGCGTTGTAGGCCGCGGCAATCAGCGAGCCGGTGAGGTTCATCCACCTGAAGCGCAGCACCCGGCTGAGCATCAACGAGATGACGATGAGTGCCGAGCCGATCCAGCCGATGACCTCCAGCAGCGTGCGCAAATCCATCCCCAGATTCTAGGAGACTTGCCGGCGGCCGGCGGGTCACTAGGTGACGATTAGCACCCACGCGGCCAGGGGCACCACCACCGCAAAGCCGTATACCGCCCACATCACCAGGCGCGGCGGATGCAGCTGCAGGTCGTGGAGGAAGTGGAAGGCCCGATGGCAGCAGTGCCAGAGGATCAGGCCGAGGATGGCGCACAGGCCGGCGGCGACCAGCGGGTGGGTGGCCACGGCGGCGAGCCCGGCGTAGGAGCGGTCGGCGGACGACAGGACGCCGAGCGGCAGGGTAATCCCCAGCCCGATGATCAAGGCCGGCAGCACCACGGCCGCCAACTCTCCTCCGGCGCCGAATAGCGCCCAGCGGGCCGGCTCGTTGGTGCGATGACGACGACGCATCAGCCCATCACCGCCAGCCAGGTAACTGCCGCGCCCAGCGCCACCAGGGCGAAGGTCACCTGCAGGCCGACGATCACCGGCTTGGGGGCCACCTTGACCACCGCTGCCGAGAGCGAGAACCAGGTGACCGCGTGAAGGATCGTGGCGGCCAGGGCGATGGCCGTGGCGGCGAGCACCAGCGGGTGACGCGAGTAGGCCAGCCACGCCGCCCATACCTCCGGGCCCCGCGACAGCGCGACCAGCCCGCACAGCAGGTGGATGGCGAACGCGGCCATCGGCAGGGCGGTCAGTTCCCGCAGCAGGTAGCGGCGAGACGACGAGTTCTGGAAGAACCAGCCGCGTGGGGTCTTGCGCACCAGGGGGCGACGGTTGGTCTCAGCCATGGGACACCATGTCCTTGGCCCACCTGCCGGCCGCGATCAGCTTGGCCATCTGGATGGCGGCCGCCGGGTCGACGCCCTTGGGGCACACCTGCGAGCAGGCGCCCACGAAGGTGCACGGCCAGATGCCCTCGTCGGTGTCCAGCACCTCTAGGCGTTTACCGGCCCCGTGGTCGCGCGAGTCGCGGTTGTAGCGCATCGCCGTGGCGGTGGCCGCCGGCCCCAGAAAGCCGCGCTCGAACCCGGCCTGTGGACAGGCCGCGTAGCACAGCAGGCAGTTGATGCACTGCGCAAAGTCCTGATACTTCATCAACTGGGGGGGAGTCTGGCGCCCCGGCTCGACGGACTGTGCCGGTTCGGCGGGCTGGCCCGGCTCGGCGGCGCGGGTGCCGTCGTCGCCGACGACCCAGGGTCGCACGGAGCGCAGCGCGTCCAGGAAGGGCTGCTTGTCGACCACCAGGTCGCGCTCGACCGCGAAGTTGGCCAGGGGCTCGATGGTGGCCTGGCTGCCGAGCGTCCGCACAAACGTCTCGCAGGCCAGCCGTGGCCTACCCTCGATCATCAGGCCGCAGGAACCACAGATGCCCATCCGGCACGAGGCGCGGAAGGCCAGCGTGGGGTCGAGGTGCTCCTTGATCCACTGTAGGGCGTCGATCACCGAGGTGTTGGTGCCGTACGGCACCTCGAAGGTGTCATGCCAGCCGTTGACGAGGCCGCCGGGGCGGTAGCGGAACACCCGCAGCGTCGCCTTTCCCAGGTTGGTGGGCGGCGGGGTGCGGTCGGCGCAGCCGGTGCAGGCGCTCATGCGGGCGCCCCGTACGTGCGGGCCGCGGGCGCGGAGGTGGTGATCGTCACGTCCTCGTAGCCCAGCCGGGGGCCGTCTGGCCCGGTGGTGGCCAGGGTGTGTCGCAGGAATCCGTGGTCGTCGCGCTCGGGGTGGTCGAGGCGCTGGTGGGCGCCCCGCGATTCGCGGCGAGCTAGCGCGCCGGCGGCCATCACCTGGGCGAGGTCGAGCATGCCGCCAAGTTCGATGGCCTCGGCCCACTCGGTGTTGTATACCGGGCAGGTGTCGGTCACCCGCACCGCCGCGTAGCGCCGCTTGAGTTCGGCAAGCTTGTCTACCGCATGCTGGAGGCCGGCCTCGTCGCGGAAGATGCCCAGATGGTCGGCCATGGTGCGGCCCAACTCGCGGCGAATCTCCGCCGCGGGCTCGCTGCCGGCCCCGCGCATGCCCAGGTAGTGCGCCGCCAGGTGGTCGGCCTGCGCGGCCGTCGCAGCCGTCGTCGCCGTCGTGGGCGATCCCACGGCCTCGGCGTGCAGCGCCGCCTGCCGTCCGGCCTCCCGGCCGAAAACCAGCAACTCGGCCAGCGAGTTGGAGCCCAGGCGATTGGCGCCGTGCAGGCCGGAGGACGCCACCTCACCGGCGGCGTAGAGGCCGGGCACCCCCGTGGAGGTGGTGAGGTCGGTGCGAACTCCGCCCATGGTGTAGTGGGCCGAGGGGGCCACGGGGATGGGGGCCTTGAGCGGATCGATGCCCACGTAGCTGCGGGCAAGTTCGCAGATCAACGGCAGGCGCTGCCGCAGGCGCGCCCGGCCCAGGTGGCGCAGGTCCAGGTGAACCACGTCGCCATCGGGCGTCGCGATGGTGCGGCCCGCCTGCTGTTCGTGCCAGAACGCCTGGGAGAGTCGGTCGCGGGGGCCGAGCTCCATGTGCTTGGCCAACGGATGTCCGGGTTCGGTGATCGGCCCCAGGCCGTAATCGGCCAGGTAGCGGTGCCCGGCGGAGTTGAGGAGCACGCCTCCCTCGCCGCGGGCCGCCTCGGAGATCAGGATGCCCGAGCCGGGCAGGCCGGTCGGGTGGTACTGGACAAACTCCAGGTCGCGCAGGGTGGCCCCGGCGCGCATGGCCATCGACATGCCCTCCCCGGTGACGATCGTGGCGTTGGTGTTCTGCGCGAACACGCGGGCGGCGCCGCCGGTGGCGAGGATCACGGCCCCGGCGCTCAGGTGCAGGGGCAGGCCCTCGCGGTGGTCGTAGGCCAGGGCGCCCACCACCGCGCCGGAGTCGGTCAGCAGGTCCAGGAGGAAGTGTTCGTCGAAGCGGCGAATCTGGGGGTAGCGCAGGGAGCGCTGGAACAGGGTGTGGAGCAGGTGGAAGCCGGTCTTGTCGGCGGCGAACCAGGTGCGGGCGCGCGACATTCCACCGAATCGTCGAATGTCCACCTCGCCGTCGGACCGGCGGGACCAAGGGCATCCCCAGCGTTCCAGGAGCGCCAGTTCGGCGGGGGCGCGTTCCACGAAGTGCTCCACCACCGACTGGTCGCAGAGCCAGTCGCCACCCGCGACGGTGTCGGCAAAGTGGGCGGCGAAGGAATCGTCGGGGGAGCGCACCCCGGCCGCCCCACCCTCTGCGGCCACCGTGTGCGAGCGCATCGGATACACCTTGGAGACCAGGCCGACGCTCAGATGGGGGCGGGCCTCGGCAATCTCCAGGGCGGCACGCAGGCCCGCGCCACCGCCGCCGACGATCAGCACGTCGACCCGGGCTTGGGGGAGCGAGGAGGCCTTCATCGGGAATCCAGCCTACCGCCGTCGGGAGGCCCGAAGGCCCTCAGGTCGCGGGCCGCGAGGGGCGCTGGCACGTTGGCTGGTTCGGCCTCGGCCCTTGACGGCAGGGGCCAACCTTCGACGGTGAGGGGATCGTCGGGAGGCGGCGCGGCCGGGCCCCGTGCCTTGGCGTGCCCGGCTCGTTACGCCCACCGGCCCGGCCCCTTCTTGCGCACAATGAGCGATCGACGCGCAAATTGCGCCATCCAACAGGCAAAGTTGGCCAGTCGATGGACGGCTGTCACATTGATGGCAGTATATGGGTACTACTCCGTACAAACAGGAATGCAGACAGCGTGAAAACTCGTAGAACCCTGACCGTACTTGGCGCGATTGGACTCAGTGCAATCCTGGCGACCGGCACCCTGGCCCACGCCACCTTCGCCGACGGCCACCCCCTGGTCGACGACCTGGTGACCGAAGGCGCGACGGGCGACCTGGGCGATGTTCCCGGGCCGCAGGGCGAGGACTCCTACCTTCCGGACGAGGCGGCGATTGACGACGTCCTGGGTGATGACACCCCGGGTGATGGTGTTCCGAGCGGCTATGCCCCGAGCGATTGTGCCTCGAGCGATTATGCCTCGAGTGGCGAGATGGCCGACGAGGTGCCGACGGAGGATGCGGCCCTGCCGGCGCCTGACTCCGAGCAGCCGGACGCGACCCTGCCCGAGGCGCTCCAGCCTGTCCCCCTTGACGAGGTGGCGGTGTCCCCGTTCAACATCGCAGAGGGGCAGTTCCCGGGGGCTAACGGCTCGCCGTGGCGCATCCTGCCCGATGGCACGCTGGAGATCGACGCTGGGGTAGTCAACATCACGGGGTGGGTCAACCCCTGGCCGACCTACGCCGCCGTCATCACCAGCGTGGTGATCACCGGTGACGTTGACGCCGGCACCGATCTGAGGCGCCTCTTCGCGGACCTGCCCAATCTGGTCGAGTTCATCGGTGGGGACCTGTTCGACGTGGGGCGGGCCACCCGCTTCGACGGCATGTTCCAGAACGCCGCCTCCCTGACCACCCTCGACGTCTCCAACTGGGACACCAGCCGGGTGGTCAACATGGTGCAGATGTTCAACGGTGCTAGCTCCCTGACCGCCCTTGACGTCTCCAACTGGGACATGAGCCGGGTCACCACCGTGCACAACATGTTCCAGAACACCACCTCCCTGACCGCGCTCGACGTCTCGAACTGGGACGTCAGCCGAATCACCAACATGGCCCACATGTTCAACGGCGCCAGCGCCCTGACCACCCTTGACGTCTCAAACTGGGACGTCTCCAGCGTGCGGGCAATGAACGCCATGTTTAACGACAACACCGCCCTGACCACGCTCGACGTCTCCAACTGGGACGTCAGCCAGGTCACCAACATGGTCTCGATGTTCCGTGACACTCCCAACCTCACCGCGCTGGACGTGGCGAACTGGGATGTGGGTCAGGTGACCATGATCCACAACATGTTCCACAATGCCACGGGGCTGACCAGCATCGACGTGGCGAACTGGGACACCAGCTCCGTGACCAACATGGTCTCGATGTTCAACGGCGCCACGGGGCTGACCAGCATCGACGTGGCGAACTGGGACACCAGCTCCGTGACCGTCATGACCGGCATGTTCAGTGGGGCGACGGGCCTGACTTCCCTCGACGTGGCGGGCTGGGACACCTCGTCTGTGACCGCCACCAACACCATGTTCAGTGGGACCACCGGCCTGGTCA
>WRIF01000126.1 GCA_009782865.1 Promicromonosporaceae bacterium | reverse complement strand
AGGTCGGGGGCGGCGTTGAGGGCGTTGCGGGCTACCTGGGCTAGGTGGACGCCGTCGCGGGCGGAGTTGACCTGCGCCTGGACCTGCAGGCGGGCGGCCTCCCCGCAGAGCATGGGGTCGGCGGCATTGGCCGGATCGGCGCAGGTGGTGTCGAAGTCGCGCTGGCTGGCCTGGGCGATCTCGTACTGATCCTGGGCGGCGCGTATCTGCGCGTCGGCACTGGCCACCGCCACCGGGTCGGGCCCCGAATCGGCCTCGGTGAGGTCGGTGTTGGCGCGGGCCAGGTTCTCCCGGGCCGAGGAGAGCCGCTGGGTGGCGGCGTCCAGGTGGGCGGAGGCGCCCTCCGAGGGTGAGGGGGGATCGAAGCCGGTGGAGAGGTAGAGCGCGGCCACCGCCCCGGCCAGGTCGGCGTCGAAGGTGTCGGAGTCGAGGTCGCCGGCGTCGAAGCCAAGGTAGTCCAGGGCCTCACGCAGTTGGACGACGTCGGGGCCGGAGGTGCCCATCCGCAGCGAACGGTAGGTGGGCAGCCCGCCCGGCAGGAGGATCACCGGGCGACCGGCCACCTCTAGGGCAACGTCTCCCGCGCCCAGTTCCTGCCCGACCTCGGGGATCATGCCGGTGACGATCGGGCGGGTGGCCATCTCGGCCGTCTCCACCACCAGGTTGGTGGCGCCATCAAACATGACGTCGCCACGAATGTTGACGTCGTTGCTCAGCGGGCGGTGCTCGATTGGGACCGTGATGAGCCCGGCCTGGGGCGGCGCGGTGCGCGCCGCGACCTCGGCCGGGTTGACCACCAGATGGCTGAGCCCAAAGCCCGCGGCGAGCGACAGGACCGCCACCCCGGCCAGGATCGGCAAGGTCCGCCGACCCTTGCGCCGCGGTTCTGGCGCCCCGGGCGTCTCGGGGATTGTCACCTCGGCGAGATCGCTCGGTTCAAGCGTGACAATCGCCGTGTTGTCGTCGTCCATCTGGGCCTCCGGCTCGGGTTGATCTGGTCTGGGCTGCGCGATGGGACTAGTTGTCTAGCAGCTGTTCACGCTCGGCGCGGTTGGCCTCGGCGTACTGAGCCCAGGCCTCCAACTCTGCACCGTGCAGGTCGACGAAGCGCTGCTGGTGGTCGTGGTTGACGCTCATGCGCACGCCATCGATGTCCGCCTGGGCATCGCAGGTGAAGGAGGCGACGGCGGCCGCGATCTCGCGGGCGCGGAACTCGGCGGCATCCTCCTCAGAGGGGGCGGGTAGCACCGGGCCCTCGGGGTTTAGGTCCCAATCCCAGTTGGCCCACAGGTCGTCGTTGCCGACCCAGCCGTTCATCTCGGCCCACTCGTTCCACAGTTCGTCTTGCAGGTCCCAGGCGGAGGTCAGGCCGTCGAAGCCCTCGTCTGCCATGCAGTTTGCCCACTGCACCTGGGCGTCCCGCAGGCGCGGGTCGGCCTCGATCTGCTCCCAGAGTCCGTTCATCTCAGCCTCCAGCGCGGAGAACTGCTCCGGCGAAGACCAGGACCACACCTGGTTCTGGGCCCGTCCGAAACAGCCGGCGAGCTCGGGGTCCCAGTCGCCCTCCTGCGGCGGGCCCCACAGGGCCTCCCACCAGGCGTCGCGCTCGGAGTCGGACATGGCGTCCACCTGCTCCTGGTTCGGGTCAAACCACTCGTTTTCGATCTCGGGCATCATGCCGTCCAGATCGTCACCGGAGTCGCGCCACGGGTCGGTGGAGATGGCAAAGCCAAACTCCTCGGCAAACTCCAGGGTTCCCCACTGCACCCCACCGGAATCGTCTTCATCCATGATGTGGACCCGGTTTGAGGTGGATTCGTTGGGGATGTAGTTGAAGCCGTACTCCGCCATGCACTCGGCCACCAGGTTCTCCACCATGCGGCTCTCGGCATCCATGCGCGCCTGCGCCTCTTCCTGACCCTCTCGGTCGGCGGCGTCAAACGAGAAGCCCCAGATGCGGGCCTGGAACTCGTCGAGGGGCCCGGGCACCCAGTCGCCGCTTCCGGCGCCCGAGTCGCTGGAGTCGCCGCCGCAGGCGGCGAGCAGCAGGGCGCTGGCGGCCAACGCCGCAGCGCCGATCCGAAGCTTGTTCTTGTTCATGTTTCTCCCTTTGAGCAGGTGGTCAAGTATGGCAGGGGGTGCCGTTGTCACCTACTACAACGCTTGAGGGGGGCAAAACAGCACCGCGTGGCGCAAATCGATGGCCGAATTGGCGCCGCGCCTCCCCTGGTGCCATTTGGTGGCGCAAATTGGTCCTCTCGGGCCCCTGGGTGATCGAGGGCGCCACGCGAGGAATCATTCCACGCGCCATTTCTGGCGCCGATTGCGCCATGTCCCGTACGGTGTCGGTTGTGAACAAGCCCCAGGCTATCGCCCACCACGCCGCCCCGCGCCGCTCCCGGCGCAGGTTGGCGCTTTCTGGGCTCGCCGCGCTGTGCTCCGTGGGCGTCGCCGCCTCCCTGGCGGTGGCCGACGCCCACATTTATGTCCGCATCGACGCCTTTGGCGAGACCACCACGGTGCGCACCACGGCGAACACGGTGGCGGGCGTGCTCGCCTCCGCCGGCATTGAACTGGAGCTGGGAGACACGGTCTACCCCGGCCTGGACTCCCCCGCCCGGCACGGCACCACCATTGAGGTGCGCTTCGGGCACACCCTCCCGGTAGAGGTCGACGGCGAGGAACAGGTTCACTTTGTGCCGGCCCTCGACGCCGGAGAGGCGCTGACCAGCCTGGCCGCGGGGGGTCGTGAGGTGCGTCTGATCGCCTCGCGCGGCGGGGGCCGCGCCGACGTGTCCCTGCCGCTGGATGTGGAGCACGGCCCCATCGCCGTCGTCGCAGATGGCCAGACCAAGGTGGTCCAATATGGTGGGGGCGGCATCGACGCCGTGCTCCTGGCCGCCGAGATCGACCTTTCCCTGCTCGACCACGTCTCGGTGGTCGATGTCCACACCGCCGGCGTGACCGGCACGGGCGCGGCCGGCCTGGCAATCATCGTGGAACGGGTGGTCACCGAGGACCTGACAGAGGTGACGGTGCTGCCGTACACCAGCCAGGAGGTAGAGGACGCGGAGCGCTTCGACGACCTCCCACCCATCGTGCGTCAGCAGGGAGTCGAGGGAACCATCACCCGCACCCTGCGCCTGCGCACCGTTGACGGCGTCGAGACCGACCGGATTGTGCTCTCCACCGAAACCGTCGCCCCGGTCGATCACATCGTGGCCGTGGGTACCCGCGAACGCCCGCCGCCCGCGCCCGGCACCCCTGGCGGCGGCGCCATCCCCGAATCGGTCTGGGTGGCCCTGGCGCAGTGCGAGTCCGGGGGCCGCCAGTCGGTGATCTCCTCGAACGGCCTGTGGCACGGTCTCTACCAGTTCCGGGTTGACACCTGGCAGTCGGTCGGCGGCGTTGGCCTGCCCTCGGATGCCACCCCTGCCGAGCAGCGCCTGCGCGCCGAGATCCTCCAGGCCCGCTCCGGCTGGGGGCAGTGGCCCGCCTGTGCGCGCCGCCTCGGCCTGCTGTAGCCAGGGCGGGCTGGGACACTAGGCTGTCCCCGTGAGCCTGCTGACCTACCTGCCCCCCGTGGGCTCGGCCGTTCCGGAGCCCGAGGACCTGTACGAGGCGTACTCCTTTTGGGCCTCCGAGACGGGCCGCCCGCTCTACCCACACCAGGAGGAGGCCCTCCTGGAGGTCTTCACCGGCAACCATGTGGTGCTCGCCACCCCCACCGGCTCGGGCAAGTCGTTGGTGGCCATGGGCGCCCAGTATGCGGCGCTGGCCGCGCACCGGGCAGGCCAAACGCACCAATCAAGCCAGGGGGGCCGGACCTTCTACACCGCGCCGTTGAAGGCCCTGGTCTCGGAGAAGTTCTTCGACCTGGTGGATGCCTTCGGCGCCGCCAATGTGGGCATGATCACCGGCGACTCCTCGATCAACGCCGACGCCCCGGTGATCTGCTGCACCGCCGAGATCCTGGCCAACCTGGCGCTGCGCACCGGGCCCGGCAACCCTGACGACCCCCAGCGGGTGTCGCAGGTGATCATGGATGAGTTTCACTTCTACGGCGACCCGCAGCGCGGCTGGGCCTGGCAGGTGCCGCTCCTTGAGTTGACCGATGCCCAGTTTGTGCTGATGTCGGCCACCCTTGGGGACACCACGTCCCTGCGCGAGGACCTGGCCGAGCGCACTGGCCGCCCGGCCGTCGAGGTGGCGAGCGCGGAGCGCCCCGTGCCGCTGGAGTTTGAGTACGTCATCGAGCCCATCACCGAGGTGCTGGAGCGCCTGGTGCAACAGGGGCGCGCCCCCGTCTACATCGTGCACTTCACTCAAGGAGAGGCGGTCGAACGCGCCCAGGCGCTGCTGTCCGCGAACCTGGCCACCCGGGCCGAGAAGGACGCCATCGCAGACGAGATCGGTGATTTTCGGTTCGGGACGGGATTCGGCAAGACCCTCTCCCGCTTTGTCCGCGCGGGGGTGGGGGTCCATCACGCCGGGATGCTGCCGAAGTACCGCCGCCTGGTCGAGCGCCTGACCCAGCGCGGCCTGATGAAGGTGATCTGTGGCACCGACACCCTCGGGGTGGGCATCAATGTGCCGATCCGCACGGTGCTCTTCACCTCGCTGGTCAAATACGACGGCGAGCGCAGCCGCCATTTGAGCGCGCGGGAGTTCCACCAGATCGCCGGGCGGGCGGGACGGGCCGGCTTTGACACCCTGGGCGAGGTGCTGGTGATGGCGCCCGAGCATGTCATCGAGAATCGTCGTGCCCTGGCGAAGGCCGGTGACGATCCGAAGAAGCAGCGCAAAATAGTCCGCAAGCAGGCCCCGGCGGGCGCCGTGAACTGGACCGAGGCCACGTTTGAGCGGCTGCGGGATGCCGACCCGGAGCCGCTGGTCGGCCAGTTCGCGGTGACCCATGCCATGGTCTTGGGGGTGCTGTCTCGCCCCGGCGACCCGATCGAGGCGATGCGCCACCTGCTCACCGCCAACCACGACTCCCCCGGCGTGCAGGAGCGGCACATCCGCCAGGCGATGCGCATCTACCGTTCCCTGCGGCGCGCCGAGGTGATCGAGAAGACGCAGGTGGCCGGGGAGCCGCACGTCCGGCTGGCGCATGACATTCCTCGCGAGTTTGCGCTCAACCAGGCGCTGTCTCCGTTTGCGTTGGCGGCCATGGACCTGCTCAACGTCGACGATCCCGCCCACGCAGAGGATGTGGTCTCGGTGATCGAGGCCACGCTGGACGATCCCCGGCAGGTGCTGCGCGCCCAGGAGAAGGCGGCGCGGGGGGCGGCCATCGCTGAGATGAAGGCCGAGGGCCTCGACTACGACGAGCGCATGGCCCGCCTGGAGGATGTCACCTACCCACGGCCCCTGCAGGACCTGTTGGAGCCGGCGTTTGTGCTGTACGCGCGGTCCAACCCGTGGGTGATGGATGCCGAACTCTCGGAGAAGTCGGTGGTGCGCGATCTGC
>WRIF01000125.1 GCA_009782865.1 Promicromonosporaceae bacterium | reverse complement strand
TGACCTATTCATTACGAGTGAATCGCTCTACCGACTGAGCTAGGGCGGCAAGTGCTCAGGGGCTCGACGCCCAGCTCTAGGCGGGTCGCCGGGCGGAGCACCCTGAGCGGCACCAATGCTAGCAGGTAAGACCGTTGGTCGGAACCACGCCGTCAACGAAGAAGGCGTCGACCGCATCTACGATGCAGTCGTTGGAGCGGCCGTAGGCGGTGTGACCCTCGCCCTCAAACGTGATGACCACCGCGTTGCCCAAGGTCCGCGCCAGCGCGTGCGCCCCCTCGTACGGCGTGGCCGGGTCACCCGTGGTGCCGATGATCACAATCGGCTGCTCCGTGGCCACCGGCCCCCACACCAGCGCGGCCACCGGGTCGAACGGCCAGCCGTAACAGGCCAAGCCCCCAAACCCGAAGAACCAGCCCATGGTCGGGGCCACCGAGTCGAGCAACTCCAGGTTTGCCAGCATGAAGTCCATGTCCGCATTGCCCCACGAGTCCAGGCAGTTGACGGCGCGGAAGGCCTCGATGGAGTTGGTGGAGAACGTCCCGTCCGGCTCGCGGTCAAAGTAGAAGTCGGCCAGGAACAGCAGCAGGTCGCCCGTGCCCGAGCTGAACACCTCATCTAGGGCCAAGGAAAGGAACGGCCACGAACCCTCGTCGTACAGGGTCACCGCCACCCCGTAAAAGGCCAGCGTCTGGGTGACCTCGCGGCCCGAGGAGGTCGGCAGCGGGTTCTCCAAGGCGTCTTCCAGCATGGCCCCAATCTGGGCGAGCCCCTCCTCAACGGTTCCCGTCAACGGGCAGCTGGCCCCCGCCAGGCAGTCGGTCACATAGTTGGTCAAGGCCAGTTCAAAGCCGGCGGCCTGCTGCACCGTGGACTCATCGGTGGTCAAGGTGACGTCGATGGCCCCGTCAAGCACAAACGCCCCCACGTACTGCGGGAAGAGCGTGGCATAGGTGGCGCCAAGCAGCGTGCCGTAAGAGAAGCCCAAGAAGTCCAGTCGCTCCTCGCCCAGCAGGGCGCGGATCAGGTCCATGTCGCGGGCCGCCGACTGGGTGTCGACGTTGCCGAAGATCGCGCCCGAGTTCTCGTAGCAGGCGGCGGCCCAGGCGGCGGTGGCCTCCCTGGCGGCCTGCAGGCCGTCCTCGTCCGCGGAGAAATCCCGCGCCAGCGCCGCCTCCTTGGGCGCATCGTCGAGGCAGACGATGGGGGTGGACTGCCCCACGCCCCGCGGGTCGAAGCCGACCACGTCAAAGGCGTCGCGCAGGTGCGAGCCGAAGATGCCCGCGCCCGCAGCCATCTCAAGGAAGGAAATCCCCGAGCCGCCCGGGCCGCCCGGGTTGGTCAGCACCGCCCCCTGCCGCTGCCCCACGGCGGGCAACAGGTTCAAGGCGAGATCGATGCTGCCCGCCCCAGGGTCACTCCACGAGAGCGGGGCCAAGATGGTGGCGCAATACAGGCCTGACCCGCACGGCTCCCAGGTGATCGTTTGCGTGTAGAAGTCCTCAAACCCCTCCGGGATGGAGGTCGACGGCCGGTCCGCCGGCGGCGGCGGGGAAGGCTCGCGCGTCGGGGTGGCAGCCGGGGCGGTCGGTGCGGCCGTGGCGGTCGGCCGGGCCACGGCGTCGCCGGTGCCCCCGCCCCCAGTGACGAGGGCGACGACGCTCAGGGTGACCCCACCGAGAAACGCCAAGGCCAGCAGGGAGATGAGGAGGCTTCGTTTACTCACCGGGCAAAACTACCGCAACGGCAGACGGTGAGCCCGGCCAAGCGGCGCGCCGGTCCGCCATCGGCTCGCCGTCGGGCCCCGCGACTCCGGGCGCGAAGTCATCCCTCCGGGCACAAGTCACCCCTGTGGACGCGAAGTCATCCCTGCGGGCGCAGGGCGACGCACATCGCCTCCAGCACCAGCAGCGGCGGCACGTTGCCGGCCAGCCGGCTGCGCGCCTCCCCTACGGCATCCATGCGACGGATCGTCTGCTCCGGGGTCGAATCGGCCGCCAGGGTGCGGACCACCGCCGCGTCGGCCGCGAACAGCCCGTTGACCAGGTGCACGTCCGGATCGTCGCCCGCCCCGAGCTGCAACACCAACACGTCCCGGTAGCAGGAGAGCAGGTCCAGCATGGCGCGGTCGAGGACGTCGCGGTGGCGTCTGGTGGCCCGTCGCTTCTGCTCTTCCTCCAGCTGCTTGACCTGGCTGCGCAGCTTGGGCGGAACCGCCTCCCCCGCGGGCACGCCGAGCGCGTGCAGCAGCTCGGCGCGTTCGGCGGCGTCGCGCTCCCCGGTGGCGGCCTCGGCCTCGGCCTTCGCCACGTCGGCGAGTTCCTTGGCGGCGACGACGGCATCGCCCACCCCGCGCACGCGGGTGGCCACCGACAGCACGGCGCTGCGTCGTTCGCGGGCGCCCGCATCTCGGGCGAGGCGCCGGGCCATGCCCACATGCGAAGCGGCGGCGCGGGCGGCGGCCAGGGCCAGGTCGGCGGGCACGCCATCGCGCCGCTCCAGGAGTTCGGCCACCGCTTCGGCCGCCGGCACCCGCAGGCCCACCTGCCGGCAGCGGGAACGGATGGTGGGCAAGACGTCCAGCGGGGAGGGGGCGCACAGGATCCAGACGGTGGCCGGCGGCGGCTCCTCGATGGCCTTGAGCAGCACGTTGGTGGTGCGTTCCTGCATCCGGTCGGCATCCTCGACGATGATCACCCGGAACCTGCCCGCCGACGGGGTGCGGCTCGCCGCCCCGATCAGCTCGCGCACCTCACCAATCGAGATGGTCACCTTCTCGGTGGTGACCAGGGTGACATCGGGATGGCTGCCGACCAGCACGGTTCGGCACTGGGCGCACTCCCCGCAGCCACCCTGCTCACATTCGAGGGCGGCGGCGAAGGCGCGCGCGGCGTTCGAGCGGCCAGAGCCCGGCGGGCCGGTGATCAGCCAGGCGTGGGTCATCGCCCGCGGGTCCGCCACCGCGTGCTGCAACTCGGCCACCACCGACGGCTGGCCGATGACGTCGTCCCAAACGCTCATCGCCGCGCCTCTTGGTAGGCGGCGACGATGCGGGCGTGGACCTCCTCGACGGTGCCGGCGGCGGACACCACCACAAACCGCTCCGGTTCGGCGGCGGCGCGCTGCAGGTAGGCGGCGCGGGTGCGGGCGTGGAACTCGGCGCCGGCGCTCTCCAGCCGGTCGAGGCCGCGGGTGAGGCGGGAGGCGGCGGTCTCCGGGTCGACGTCTAGCAAGATGGTGGTGGCCGGCAGCAGCCCGCCCGTCGCCCACCTGGACAGGGCCTCCACCTCGGCGGCGGGCAGCACCCGCCCGCCGGCCTGGTAGGCGACGGAGGAATCAAGGTAGCGGTCGGAGATGACGATGGCGCCCCGCGCCAGCGCCGGGCGGACAACCGAGGCGACGTGGTGGGCGCGGTCGGTGGCGTAGAGGAGCGCCTCGGTGCGGGGGTCGACATCCTCGCCGTGCAGCACCTCCTGTCGCAGGCGCTGTCCCAGCGCGGTGCCGCCGGGTTCTCGGGTGAGCAACACCTCCCGCTCGGACAGCGTCGCGCGCAGCCAGGCGGCAAACAACTCGGCCTGGGTGGTCTTCCCGGAGCCGTCGCCGCCCTCGAACGAGATGAAGTAGCCGTCGCCGCACACGCCCCCCACCCTAGAGCGCGCCACCGCGGCCCAAACCCAAAGCGCGCAAAGTGGCCGTCCGAATCGCGCACCGACGGTCAAACCGTCCTCAGGCAGGGCGAGCGCGCGGGAGGATTGACCCCGCCCGCTTTCACGCGCCTGCAAGGAGCAACACCATTTCCGCCACGTCCGTCTCCTGCGACCCGGGGCTGTCCCAGCCGACCTGGTCCTTTGACGCCCTCCCCACCTACGGCCCCGGCGCCTCCCTGGCCGACCCGCTGCCCGCACTGGCCCCCCGCCAGGGCGCGCTGCCGGCCACCTACCGCGAGGCCTCGGCCGAGGAGCTGGCCGCCCGCATCCGCACCGCCAAGGCCACCCTTGGCGACCGGGTGGTGATCCTCGGGCACTTCTATCAGCGCGACGACATCGTCGAGCACGCCGACTTCCTCGGTGACTCGTTCCAGCTCGCCAACGCCGCACTGACCGTGCAAGACGCCGAGGCCATCGTCTTTTGTGGCGTGCACTTCATGGCCGAAACCGCCGATGTGCTCGCCCGCCCCGAGCAGGCCGTCATCCTGCCCAACCTGGCCGCCGGCTGCTCCATGGCCGACATGGCGAACATCGACGATGTCGAGGCGGCGTGGGAGCAGATTCTCGCCGCGGTGGCCGACAGCCCGGGCGATGGCCGGCAGCCAATCATCCCCGTGACCTACATGAACTCCGCCGCCAACCTCAAGGCGTTCTGCGGCCGCAACGGAGGCATCGTCTGCACGTCATCGAACGCCGCCGCGGTGCTGCAGTGGGCCTTCGAGCGCGGACAGCGCGTCCTGTTCTTTCCCGACCAGCACCTGGGCCGCAACACCGCCCGGGCCATGGGCGTCCCCGATGAGGCCATGCCCATGTGGAATCCGGCCCTGCCCCTGGGCGGCAACTCGCCGCAGGCCCTGGCCGACGCGCGCGTGATCCTCTGGCACGGCTTCTGCTCGGTACACCGCCGCTTCACGGTCGAACAGATCGCCCGCGCGCGGGCCGAGTATCCAGGGGTGCGCGTGATAGTCCACCCCGAATGCCCCGCCCCGGTGGTCGATGCCGCCGACGAGTCCGGCTCCACCGACTACATCCTCAAGGCCGTCCAGGGGGCCAAGGAGCCGACCACGTTTGCCATCGGCACCGAGATCAACATGGTCTCCCGCCTGGCCGCGCAGCACCCCGAGCACACCATCTTCTGCCTCGACCCCGTGGTGTGTCCCTGCTCCACCATGTACCGCATCCACCCCGGCTATCTCGCGTGGGTGCTAGAGGAGCTGGTGGCCGGCCGCGTGGTCAACCGCATCACCGTGGGAGACGACGCCTCCGCCGATGCGCGCCTGGCCCTGGAGCGCATGCTCGCCGCGGTTCCGAGCGCCACCCCGCCTGGGGGCAAGGCCTAGACGATGCGGGTGGTTGTTGTCGGCTCTGGCCTCGCCGGCCTCGTGGTTGCCCTGCGCGCCTCTCGCCGTCACGCCGTCACCCTGCTGACCAAGGCCGACCTCGTCGAGTCCACCACCCGGTACGCCCAGGGGGGAATCGCGGCGGGCCTTTCCCCCGACGACGTCGACGCCCACATCGCGGACACCATCGCCGCCGGCGCGGGACTGTGCACGCCGGAGGCGGTGCGGGCGCTGTGCACCGCCGGACCCGAGCGCATCGAAGACCTGATAGCCCTGGGCGTGCGGTTCGACACCGCGGCGGGTTCTCCCGACCGCACCACCGAGGGCGCCCACTCGGCGCCGCGCATCCTGCACGCCGGTGGCGACCAGTCCGGCCGGGCGATCATGCGGGCGCTGGGTCGCCGCCTGCGGGACGCGCCCGTGCAGGTTAGCGAGC
>WRIF01000124.1 GCA_009782865.1 Promicromonosporaceae bacterium | reverse complement strand
GCGGCAGGCCAGGATGGCCTCGGTCGAGGGGCGGCCCTCACGGCGGAAGAAGGAGCCGGGGATGCGCCCAGCGGCGTACATCCGCTCTTCGACGTCCACCGTCAGCGGGAAGAAGTCGAACTGGTCCTTGGGGTGCTTGCCGGCGGTCGTTGCCGACAGCAGCATGGTCTCGTCGTCGAGGTAGGCGACGACGGCTCCGGCGGCCTGCTTGGCGAGGCGGCCGGTCTCAAAGCGGATGGTGCGGGTGCCGAACCGACCGTTGTCGATGGTGGCTTCGGCGAACTTGATCTCGGGACCCTCCACGGGTGCCCTCCTATTCGTTGTGTATCTTGGTTCAAACGCCGCCCATCCTAGCGCAAGACGGCCCGGTCTCCTGATGGAGACCGGGCCGTCTTGGCTGATTGTGCGCTAGCGGCGAATCGTCGGCGGCGGATCTTCGTCCGACCGCAGGTCGGCCAAACGACACCGCGTCAGGCTCGGGAGCCGTTCGCGTTAGCGGCGGATCTTCGTCCGACCGCAGGTCGGCCAAACGACACCGCGTCAGGCTCGGGAGCCGTTCGCTTTAGCGACGGATACCGAGCCGTGCGATCAGCGAGCGGTAGCGCTCAATGTCGATCTTGGCCAGGTAGTCGAGCAGGCGACGGCGCTGGCCGACGAGCAGCAGCAGGCCACGGCGCGAGTGGTGGTCGTGCTTGTGCTCCTTGAAGTGTTCGGTCAGGTCCTTGATGCGCCGGGTGAGCAGCGCGATCTGCACCTCGGGGGAACCGGTGTCACCCTTGGTGGTCGCGTATTCGGCGATGATGGCGTCCTTGACGTCCTTTGCGAGCGGCATGGCGGCTCTCCTTTACTTGGTTGTTGCGCGGAGCGCCTCTGGCGGTCCAGAGGGCACTACAAACCGCGGCCGGTTGCACGGCGGTTGGCAACTCTAGCGGTTGCCCGACGGACTGCCTAATCGGGGTGGCCGACCCTGGCCGGCGGGGTTAGCGCTCCCGATCCACGCGGCGTTCGTCCCAGACGGGCTCTGGGGTCTCGCGGACCACCCCGTCGGAGCCGAACACCAGGAAGCGGTCGAAGGAGCGGGCGAACCAGCGGTCGTGGGTGACGGCCAGGACCGTGCCTTCGAACGCCTCTAGGCCCTCTTGCAGGGCCTCGGCGCTTTCCAGGTCTAGGTTGTCGGTCGGCTCGTCGAGCAGCAGTGCCGTGCAGCCGGAGAGTTCGAGCAGCGCGATCATGAAGCGCGCCTGCTGCCCGCCGGAGAGCCGTTCGAATGGGCGTTCGGCTGCGACGGTGAGTTCGTAGCGGCCCAGCACGCTCATGGCCGGCCCCTGCTGCAGGGCGCACTCCTCCCAGAGGATGGCCAGGAGTGAGCGGCCGAACAGCTCGGGGTGGGCGTGGGTCTGGGCAAACATTCCCGGCACCACGCGGGCGCCCAGCTTCCAGGTGCCGGTGTGGGCGACGTCCTCGCCGGCCAGCAGCCGCAGGAAGTGCGACTTGCCCGAACCGTTGGATCCCAGCACCGCCACGCGCTCCCCGTAGAACACCTCCAGGTCGAACGGTTGCATCAGGCCCGTCAGTTCCAGGTTTTCGCAGGTGATGGCGCGCAGGCCGGTCCTGCCTCCCCGCAGGCGCATCGTGATGTCCTGGGCGCGCGGCGGCTCGGGTGGCGGGCCGGCCTCCTCGAACTTGGCGAGGCGGGTCTTGGCGGCCTTGTAGCGGGCGGCCATGTTGTCGGAGTTCTTGGCGTACAGCTGCAGGTCGAACACCAGGCGTTTGAGTTGCGCCCGCTTCTCGTCCCAGCGTTTGCGCATCTCTTCGAAGCGCGCAAACCGCTCCTGGCGGGCCGCGTGGAAGGTGGCGAAGCCCGCCCCGTGCACCCACGCCTCGGAGCCCGATGGCGTGTATTCCAGCGCGACGATCCGGTCGGCGCTGCGGGCGAGGAGCTCTCGGTCGTGGGAGATGAAGAACACGGTCTTGCGGGTGGCCTTGAGCTGTTCTTCGAGCCAGCGCTTGCCTGGCACGTCGAGGTAGTTGTCGGGCTCGTCCAGCAGCAGCACCTCTTCGCGGCCGCGCAGCAGCGATTCCAGCACCAGGCGCTTTTGCTCACCGCCCGAGAGGGTGGAGACGGGGCGGGCCTGGGCGCGCTCGTAGGGGAGCCCGAACGCCGCCATCGTGCACTCGTCCCAGAGGGTTTCGGCCTCGTAGCCGTGGGCGTCGCCCCAGGCCCCGATGGCCTCGGCGTATGCCATCTGGATGTCGGCGTGCGAGTTGACCACCGCCTCGTAGGCCGCCTCGTCACCGTCCTCCAGGTAGCGCTCCAGTGCGGCCTCGTCGGCGGCATCCGCCTTGGCGACGGCCGTCTCGGCCCCCCGCAGGCCGGCGGCGGCCGCCCGCAGGTCGGCAGAGGAGACGGATAGCAGGAGGTCGCGGACGGTGGAGTCGTCTCGAACCGAACCGACAAACTGCGGCATCACGCCGAGGCCCCCAGACAGGCTGATGGAGCCGTCGTCGGGCTTGAGTTCGCCGGTGATCAGGCGGAACAGGGTGGTCTTGCCGGCGCCGTTGGCGCCGACGAGGGCGGTGATGGAGCCTTCGGGCACGCGGAAGGAGACGTCGTCAAGGAGTGTGCGGCCGTCGGGCAGCACGTACTCGAGGTGCGAGACTTCCAGGTGACCCATGAGACGGGAGTTTGCCTGAGCGGCGGAGGGCCGGTCAAACGAAATATGGCTCAGGTGCGCCCTGACGGACTCGAACCGCCGACATCCACGGTGTAAACGTGGCGCTCTACCAACTGAGCTAAGAGCGCGCGGTGGGCAAGCCTACTTGCCGCGGCCGCGATTGCCCAACTTCGTGGCCGACCAATCGGAGCCGACGGAGAAGGTCATCATGGCGTTCAGGCCGGCGGTAGTGCCCGCCTCTTCGATCTCGACGTGAGGGACGAAGCCGTCGCGCCCGGCCTTGGGGGTGAGCAGCCAGATTGCTCCGCCGTCCTCAAGGAAGCCGAGGGCGTCGACCAGCATGTCGGTCAGGTCGCCGTCTTCCTGGCGCCACCAGATCAGCACCGCGTCGGCCACGTCGCCGTAGTCTTCGTCTGCGAGCTCTTCCCCGGTGACGTCTTCGATGGCGGCGCGCAGGTCGTCGTCGACGTCGTCGTCCCAGCCGAACTCCTGGACGATCTGCCCGGCGGCGAAGTCGAATCTGTTGATGGTTCCTTCCACGGTCACGGGACAAAGGTAGCGGAAACCTGCGCCGGATGCTGGCATTTGGGCTCAAAGGGGGTCAAGATGGGGTATGGCTACGCACAACGAGTCCGGCCCCCTGATCAACGGACTGCTCTCGGCAGTTCCCGACATTGACTCGGCCGAGACGGCCGAGTGGATCGAAAGTTTCGACAGCCTCCTCGACGCCAAGGGCGGGCCGCGCGCGCGGTATGTGCTGCTCAACCTGCTGCGGCGGGCGCGCGAGCGCAACGTGTCAATCCCGGCCAGTTTCGCCACCCCCTACGTCAACACCATCGGCGTCCACGAGGAGCCCTACTACCCCGGCGATGAGAGCCTTGAGCGGGCCTACCGCGGCTGGAACCGCTGGAACGCGGCCGTCATGGTCACGCGGGCCCAAGGCCCCGGCAAGGGGGTGGGCGGGCACATCTCCTCCTATGCGAGCATCGCCACGCTCACCGAGGTGGGCCTCAACCACTTCTTCCGCGGCAAGGATCACCCGGGGGGCGGCGACCAGGTCTACTTCCAGGGCCACACCACCCCCGGCATGTACGCGCGCGCCTTCCTGGAGGGGCGGATCAGCGCCGAGCGCCTGGACGGGTTCCGCCGGGAGTACTCCCATGGCGGGCTCGGCGGCGGCCTGCCGTCGTACCCGCATCCGCGGCTGATGCCCGACTTCTGGGAGTTTCCCACCGTCTCGATGGGCCTGGGCCCGGCCTCCGCCATCTACCAGGCGTGGACCAACCGCTACCTGGCGCTGCGGGGCATCAAGGACACCAGTGACCAAGACGTGTGGGCCTTCCTCGGCGACGGGGAGATGGACGAGCCGGAGAGCCGCGGCATGATCCATTTCGCCGCCGGCCAGGGGCTGGACAACCTGACGTTTGTGGTCAACTGCAACCTGCAGCGCCTGGATGGGCCGGTGCGGGGCAACGGCAAGATCATTCAGGAGTTGGAGGCCGAGTTCCGTGGGGCCGGCTGGAACGTGATCAAGGTGATCTGGGGTCGCGGGTGGGATGCCCTGCTCAACGCCGACAAGGACCGGGCCCTGGTGAACCTGATGAACGTCACGCCCGACGGCGACTACCAGACGTACAAGGCCGAGTCGGGGGGATTCATCCGCGAGCACTTCTTCGGCCGGGATCCGCGCACGGCGGAGCTGGTGAAGAACATGAGCGACGATGAGATCTGGGCGCTGAAGCGCGGCGGCCACGACTACCGCAAGGTCTACGCCGCCTACGCCGCCGCCCGCGCCCACACCGGGCAGCCGACGGTGATCCTGGCCGCCACCGTCAAGGGATACGGCCTGGGCACCCACTTCGCGGGCCGCAATGCGACCCACCAGATGAAGAAGCTGCGGACCGACGACCTGCTGCTGCTGCGCGATAGCCAGCAGATTCCGCTGACCGACGAGCAGTTGGCCGACCCGTACCAGGCGCCCTACTACCACCCGGGCATGGATCACCCGGCCATTGAGTACCTCCTGGCCAAGCGCCGTGAGCTCGGCGGGTTTGTGCCCGAGCGGCGCTCCCAGCATGCCAAGCCCTTGGTCTTGCCCGGCGACAAGGTCTACGCGCCGCTCGCCAAGGGGTCGGGAACGCGGGAGGTGGCCAGCACGATGGCCTTCGTGAGCCTGCTGAAGGACCTGCTGCGCGACGCCGACTTCGGCCCGCGCGTGGTGCCGATCATCCCCGACGAGGCCCGCACGTTCGGCCTCGACGCGATCTTCCCCTCGGCCCAGATCTTCAACACCCTCGGGCAGAACTACCTGGCGGTGGACCGCGACCTGATGCTCTCCTACAAGGAGTCCACGCACGGGCAGATCATGCACACCGGCATCAATGAGGCCGGCTCTGCCGCCGCCTTCCAGGCGGCGGGGACGGCGTATGCCACGCACGGGGAACACCTGGTGCCGGTCTACATCTTCTACTCGATGTTCGGCTTCCAGCGCACCGGCGACCAGTTCTGGGCGGCCGGCGACCAGCTGACGCGCGGCTTCATCATCGGCGCCACCGCGGGTCGCACCACCCTCGCGGGTGAGGGTCTGCAGCACATGGACGGCCACTCGCCGATCCTCGCCGCGACCAACACCGCGATGGTCATCTACGACCCCGCGTACGGCTACGAGATCCGCCACATCGTCCGCGACGGCATCGAGCGCATGTACGGCGACTCGACCGACGGCGTGCACGACGGTCAGGGCCGCGACCAGAACGTCATGTACTACCTGACCGTCTACAACGAGCCGATGGTCCAGCCGGCCGAGCCGGAGGACGTCGACGTCGAGGGCATCAAG
>WRIF01000123.1 GCA_009782865.1 Promicromonosporaceae bacterium | reverse complement strand
ATATCGAGGCAAAGAACCGGAATCCGCAGGTTGACGTGCTGTTTGTCAATGGCGACAGCAACGGGGAACTGGACGGGGCGAAATATTTTGCCTGGCTGTGCGTGGACGTGGAAAACGCGGATGTGTACAGAAGCGGAAACACATTTTCCATCGACAACATTGAAGGGAAAAAGATGTCCTTCGTGTCCAACAGTTCCACCTCCGGCTTCAGAGTTCCCACTTCCACAATCATCGCGCATTTTGCGGACGAGAACCTGGATGAAGACAAGCTGATTGAAGGCGGTTCCGGGATGTTTTTCAGCGAAGTATACTTTGGTGGTTCCCATCAGGGTTCCGCCGTTAACCTGATCAGCGGAAACGCCGATGTCGCGGCCTTCTGCGATATTGAACTGCAGCCTTATCTTGAACTCAAATCCGGCGAGGAGAACATGGTCGGCGCCGTATACGCCGTCGCGGAAGGCGCGGACGCCCCGTTTGATCAATATGCGGGACGTGAATTTGTTGTGATCGCGTCCACGCCCGTGTTTAACGGTCCGAACGCGGTGAATCCGATGCATTTGAGCGAGGAAGAGATTGAGGCGCGCGGACTGGTGCCCCACCTGCTGACGCTCGCCGACGTGATGTGCACTGGCTACCACGCGGCCGTGTCGGCCGGGGTGCGGCCCGGGGACGTGGTGGCCGTTATCGGTGACGGCGCCGTCGGCCTGTCGGGCGTGATCGCCGCCAAACTGCTCGGCGCCTCCCGCATCATCGCGTTCTCCCGCCACCCCGAGCGGACGGCGCTGGCGCGCAAGTTTGGCGCCACCGACATCATCAAGGAACGCGGGGCCGAGGCGCCGGGCGCGGTGCGTGACCTGCTCGGCGGCAACCTGTGCGACGCTGCCCTGGAGTGCGTGGGCACCAAGGAGTCGATGGACCAGTCGCTGGCCGTGGTGCGCGGCGGTGGCCGCGTCGGGTTTGTCGGCGTGCCGCACGGCGCCGAGCTGAACGTGGGGCAGATGTTCGGGCAGAACCTGACCATCGGGGGCGGCATGGCCTCGGCCCGCGTCTACATGGAGACCCTGTTGCCGCGGGTGCTCGACGGCTCGATCACCCCGGGTGACGTCTTTGACCTCACGCTGCCCTTGACCGAGGCTGCCGCGGCTTACGCCGCCATGGACGAGCGGCGCGCCACCAAGGTGCTGCTCCGGCCGTAGTTGCCAACCTGGGTGGGGTATGTCCTAGACTTGCCCCACCACCACGCGGGTGTAGTTCAATGGTAGAACCTCAGTCTTCCAAACTGACGGCGCGGGTTCGATTCCCGTCACCCGCTCAAAATCCCTGACGGGGCTTGACGCCCCGGCGGGGATTTTGTGTTCGCGATGAACATGGCCGGGAATCGACTAGGAGCCCTGCCGGTGGCAGGGAGGCTTGTCCCGTCGCCCGCCACGCCCGGCCCTGTTCGGCCAGGCCCAGTTTAGTTGCGCCCGGTCCCATCGACGGCGAACGGCTCGATGGCGGCGATTTCCTCGGCGGTAAGGGCCGGTGCGGCCAGCGCCCCGACCGTGTCCTCCAGTTGGGCCACCGATGAGGCGCCCACCAGGGCGGTGGTGATTCGGGAGTCGCGCAGCACCCAGGAGATGGCCAGTTGGGCCAGGCTCTGTCCGCGACCGGCGGCGATCTCGTTCAGCGCCTGCGCCTTCGACAGGTAGTCGGCCGAGATGTTCCCGGCCGAGAGGAATGGGGAGTCCGGGCGGCCAGCGCGCGAGTCGGCGGGCGCGGAGCCGGACAGGTAGCGATTGGTGAGCAGGCCCTGCTGCAGGGGGGAGTAGACGATCGCCCCGATGCCCAGTTCGCCGAGCACATCGAGCAGGGGTTCCGTCTGCTGGCCGTCGTACCAGTCATCGTTGATCCGCTCGACGTGGCGGGAGAACATCGAGTAGTTGGGCTGGTGGATCAGCAGCGGGCAGCCCAGTTCGTCGAGGATGGCGGCGGCCTCGCGGGTGCGGGCGGCCGAGTAGTTGGAGACGCCGGCGTAGAGCGCCTTGCCGGAGGCGACGGCGTCTGCGAGCGCGCCCATCGTCTCCTCCAGCGGGGTGGCGGGGTCGGGACGGTGGTGATAGAAGATGTCCACGTAGTCGAGGCCCATACGCTCGAGGGAGGCATCGAGGCTGCCCAGCAGGTACTTGCGGGAGCCGTGGTCACCATAGGGCCCGGGGATCATGTCGAAGCCGGCCTTGGAGGAGATCACGAGTTCGTCGCGGTAGGGCGCCAGGTCTTTGGCCAGGATCCGGCCGAAGTTCTCCTCGGCGCTCCCGTAGGGGGGGCCGTAGTTGTTGGCCAGGTCGAAGTGCGTGATCCCCAGGTCGAAGGCACGACGGGCAGTGTCGCGCTGCCGCTGGAACGGGTCGGTGTCCCCGAAGTTGTGCCACAGGCCCAGGCTGAGGGCCGGCAGGTCCAGGCCGGAGCGGCCGGTGCGGCGGTACTGCATGGACTCGTAGCGGTTGTCGGCGGCGTGGTAGCGCGGGTGCTGAGGCATGGGCCTAACCTAGCGCACGGGCGACGGGCGTGGTGTCCAGCAAGGGCCTAGAGCCTTAAAGCGGGCCCTAACTGCTGACAATCCGGGGCAGTGATTCGAGCGCGTACAGGGGCAGGCTGGCCAGGGAGTCGTCGCGCCCGTATGGAACCATTGCCGACCTGATGGCCAGGCGTGGACCGTATAACTCTCGGTAGCGCAGGAGTGATTTTGCCTTGGTGTTCTCCTCTGCCTTCACTTCCAGTGGAACGACGGCGCTGCCCTGGGTCACAACGAAGTCGACCTCGGCGTTTCCGCTCGTTGAGGTCCAGTAGTGGGGTGACAGGCCGCCAAGGGCGGCAAGCTGTTGTGCCGCGTACTGTTCGGTGAGGGCGCCCCTGAACTCTCTGAACACGGCGTCGCCGTGGGCGATGATTGCCGGGTCGAGCCCGGCCTGCGCGCCGAGCAGCCCGACGTCGAGTCCAAACAGCTTGAAGGCGCGCGAGTCGACATACGCCGAGGTAGGCAGGTAGGGAGCGGTGATGCGCGGGATGAGAGAGACCATGCCGGCGTCACGGAGCCAGTTGATGGCGGTCTCGAACTCTTTGGCCCGAGCCCCTGAGCGGATTAGTCCGTAGACGAACTTGCGGTTCTCGCGCGCCAGTTGCGCCGGCAGGCTGCCGAAGACCTGGCGAATGCGCGGCACCTGGAGGGGAGGTGCGTGCTTGGAGAAGTCCTGGTCATAGGCCGTCAAGAGTTGTGACTGTACGGTGCGGGCGGCCTCTACGTCTCCGTTGCGGAGAAAGGTGGAGACCGCCTCTGGCATGCCGCCCACCACGTAGTAGCGGCGCAACAGGTCCGTCAGGGTGGGGTGCAGGGGAACCGTCAGTTGGAGATCGCCGTCGCGAATCAGGGACGCCAAATCCGCCCGCCCGCCGGCGGAGATGAACTCGGTGAAGGTCATCGGATGGAGGTCGAGAAACTCAACCTTGCCCACCGGGAACGAAGCGCCCTCGTGGAGTGCCACGCCCAAGAGTGACCCTGCCGCGATGACGTGCGCCCCTGGGAGCCGTTCGGCAAAGTATTTGAGTGAGGAGACCGCGCGGGGCGCGTCTTGGATTTCGTCGAAGGCGATGAGGGTGTTCGCCGGGTCGATTGGCCCACCGCCATCGAGCAGCGCGAGGCCGGCCAGGAGGCGTTCGATGTCAAGATCTTGCGTGAAGAGGGCGGTGGCTGCGGCAGACTCATCAAAGTTGACGTAGACCAGGCGGTTGAAGTGCCGAGTGCCGAACTCCTTGATGAGCCACGTCTTGCCCACTTGCCGTGCCCCGCGCAGGATCAGGGGCTTGCGCGGACGGTCCTTCCAGCGCAGCAGTTCGGTCAGCACCTGTCTTTCCATGGGAAAAGCGTAGCAGCCGGAACATTATTCCATCGAAAAAGTGTGCTGATGAGACATTATTCCATCGAAAAAGTGTGGCCTAGTCCGGCGGAAGGGTGCCCAGCCCGGGTTCCCAGGGCCGGGGTGAGGGCCAGCATTCCCAGGGCGGCGGCGATGTGCCAGACGGCGTGGCCCGACCAGCCGGCCTGGAACCAGGCCGAGTCGGGGTTGCACCAGGGCATGCCCACGCGGGATAGCGTTCCCACCAGGGAACCGGCGGCCAGCAGGCCAAGGGAGGCCAGCAGCCAGCCGCGGATTGCCGGACGGCGCCACAGCCGCCAGCCCGCCACCGGCACCGCGATCACCGCCACCACAATCGACAGGCCCATCGACCCGGCGGGCCACACCCAGGCCAGCAGGGCGCACAGGGCGGTCGGCCCCGCCCACCACCAGTGGCGCAGGCGCCGACCGGTCAGGTCCGCGAACGAGTCGGCCGCCATCACGGCCAGCGCCCCGAGCAGGGGAGGATCGTGCACGATGGGGTTCCACCACGGCTCGGGACCGTGCTGGATCAACGAGCCGATCCCGTTGCCGATCGCCATCACGCCCATGATCACCCGGATCGCGGTGGCGTTCGGTACCAGGGTGTCCTCCTCCTGGACGGGGCGGCGCAGCCACAGCGCCCAGACGATGATCGCCACGCCAGCCACCACAAACGCCAGGGAGGACCACGCGCTCGCCGCCTGCCGCCAGCCGTCGGGGCCCAGCGGCTCGCAAGACGGCCCCACCACCTGCCAAGGCATCATCGGGTCACCTGATTTTCTAGTGGTTCACCGGCCACCAGGTGTCGCAGCTGACGGCGGATGAGCGCGGCGAAGCGCGGGCCGGTGGCGTCGGTGCGCCCGCCCAGGTGGGCGGTCAGGAGCGTGTTCGGGGCGCGCCACAGCGGATGGTCCTCCGGGAGGGGTTCCGGGGTCATGACGTCGAGCGCCGCCCGCAGGCGGCCACCTTGCAACTCTGCCAGCAGTGCGTCTTGGTCGATCACGCCCCCGCGCGCCACGTTGCACACCAGCGCGCCGGCCGGCAGCAGGGCGAGCCGTCGGGCATCCAGGAGATGATGCGTCGAGGGGTTGTAGGGCACGGTGAGGGCCACGATGTCGGCGGCGGGTAGCAGCGCGTCTAGGTCCTCTAGGCCGCAGGTGACGCGGCCGTCGTCCATGGTTCCGGCGTGCCTGTCGACGACGACAATCTCCACCTCGAAGGGTTCCAGTCGGCGCACCAGGGCCTGGGCGACGGAGCCCGCCCCGATCACCAGCACCCGCCGGTCGGCCAGTGAGGTGACGCCGCCGGTCCACCACTGTCCGCGGTGCTGGGCGTCACGGGCGCGATCCAGGCCGCGCTGCGAGGCGAGGATCAGGGCCACCGCCAGTTCAGAAGTGCCCGCCGAGTGTACGCCGCGGCCATTGCACAGGATCGCGCCCGGCGGCACAAACTCCAGGACATGCTCGTAGCCCGCCGAGGCGATCTGCAGGTAGTCGAGCCGGGGGAGGGCTCGCAGGTGCTCCCAGCGCTCGCGCGGCAGGTAGTGTCCGGACACCACCAGGTTCACCCGCTCGGCCACCGCCGGATCGAGGGGGCCGC